>NZ_JBFULU010000031.1:0-90314 GCF_054049735.1 Bradyrhizobium sp. P5_C12 | reverse complement strand
CGACTGGTGTGCGCTGCATTCAATCGAAATTTCCGGCTGATTTGGCGCGCCACTCGGAACAACATCGCGAACTCATACACAATTGAAATTGCTTCTAATTCTGCCCGACCCAATGGTTCGGCGGCCTCGGCACCGAGTTCGGTCTCTCGCACTGCCGCAGGGAATTTCGGCACGTCTCACAACAGCGTGCGCCTTTCGCTCCGGGATCGTAGTATTGTCGTCGGAAGTTGCCGAAGCACGAGACCGAGGATTTCGCGTATCCGCTCGATCGCGGCGCTAGGCGAGATGCACTCCAGAACCAGAATCAGGCTGATGATCGCGACTGCGGTCGGACGGCGCGGCAAATGGAGGACATGATGGCGTGGCGTGACGACAAGGCCCGGGCAACCCTGATCCGCGATGCCGCGGGCAGCGTGCCGCCGGGCAAGAGCCCGCGGGCCTTTGCCGAGCCCTTGTTCGGCTACAGCAATATCGAGGATCTCGACAATTACGATGCCGCCTCCCTCGCCCTCCTGGCGGAGCACGCCTGGGAGCATGTGCAGCGGCGCACGTCGGGCAGCGCCGATATCCGCGTGGTCAATCCGACGTTGCCGAACGGGCGCGAGATTTCCGTGCTCGAGATTCTCAACGACAACATGCCTTTCCTGTACGACTCCACGATGGCGGAGCTCGCCGAGCAGGGCATCGAAGTCAGCCTCGTCGCCCACCCGATCATCGCCGTGGAGCGCGATGCCGAGGGCAAGCTGCTGCGGTTCTACGGCGAAGCGCTGCCGGAGGGAGCACGAGGCACGCGCGAAAGCCTGATTCACCTCCACATCACGCGCCTGGACGCCGACGCCGATCGCCAGAAGCTGATCGACGGCCTAACCAGGGCTTTGAACAACGTCCGCGCCTGCGTCACCGACTGGCGCGCCATGCGTGACCGCGTCGAGGAAGCGATCAAGACGTTCTCTTCCAATCCGCCGCCGCTGCCGATCGACGAGGTCGCCGAAGCCACCCAGTTCCTGCAATGGCTCTGCGCGGACAATTTCACCTTCCTCGGCGTGCGCGAATATCGCTTCTCGCCCGACAGCGATGCGTCCGACGACATCACGACCCGCGAAGGCCTCGGTATCCTGCGCGATCCCGACGTGAAGGTGCTGCGGCGCGGCAACGAAATGGTGGTGATGACACCGGAAATTCGCGAGTTCATGCACGAGCCGACGCTGCTGATCGTCATCAAGGCCAACGTCTCGAGCCTCGTCCATCGTCGCATCCGGATGGATTATGTGGGCATCAAGCTCTACGCACCCGACGGCCGGCTCGAGGGCGAATTGCGCGTCGTCGGCCTGTTCACCTCAGGCGCCTATACCCGCTCGGTGCGGCAGATCCCCTATGTGCGCCACAAGGTTTCGCGGGTGCAGCAGCGCGCCGGCTTCGACCCGAACGGCCATTCGGGCAAGGCGCTCATGCATATCCTCGAAGATTATCCGCGTGACGAGCTGTTCCAGATCGACGTCGACACGCTCTACAATTTCGTCATCGAGGTCCTGATCCTCTACGAGCGCCCGCGGGTCCGGGCGCTGGCGCGGGTCGACAAGTTCGATCGCTTCGTCTCCATCCTCACTTTCATTCCGCGCGACAAATACGACACCGACGTCCGCACGCGCGTCGGAGCCTTCCTGTCGCAGGTCTACAAGGGGACCCTGTCGGCTTCCTACGTCTCGTTCCCCGAAGGCGCGCTTGCGCGCGTCCACTTCATCATCGGGCGCTATGAAGGCAAGACGCCCGCCGTCGAGCGCGCCACGCTCGAAGCCGGGATCAGCGCCATTGCCGCGACCTGGACCGACAAGCTGAAGGCCGCGCTCACCGCGTCGACCGACGGCATGCGGGCGCGCATGATCGCCAACCGCTATGCCCAGGCCTTCAGCGGCGGCTATACCGAGGTTTTCACGGCGGAGCAGGCCATCGCCGATATCGCCACCATCGAAAGGCTGACGCCGGCCCGCCCGGTGACGATTTCGGTGCACCGCGACAAGGGCGAGGACGATCCCAGGCGCTTCGGCCTGAAGGTGTTCTCCGACGCCGCACCGCTGTCGCTGTCCTATCGCGTGCCGGTGATCGAAAATCACGGGCTGCGCGTGGTCAACGAACGCACCTATCAGATCGTGCCCGGCAACAGGCCGGAGCCGGTCTGGCTCCACGACATGACGATCGAGACCAGCGACGGCCAGCCGATCGAGATCAATCCGGAATTCAGCCATCGCCTGCAAGCCTCGATCATGGCGGTGGTCACGGATCGCGCCGAATCCGACGGATACAACGCCCTGATCCTGCGCACCGCCCTGGGCTGGCGCGAAGTCTCGACCATCCGGGCGCTGTCGCGCTATTTGCACCAGATCCGCGCTCCGTTCACCCAGGATTACATGTGGGAGACCTTGCGCAAGAACGCCGCGATCACGGCCAGCCTGGTCGCGCTGTTCCAGACCCGCCGCGATCCGCGCCTCGTGCTGACCGACCGCGAGCGCTCGGCGCGCGAGACGGCCCTGCTTGGCGAGATCGAGGAACAGCTCCAATCCGTCGCCTCGCTCGATGAAGATCGCATCCTGCGCCGCTTCACCAATCTGGTGCAGGCAACCATCCGCACCAATCTGTGGCAGATCGGCGACGACGGGCATCCGCGTCCGGTGATCTCCTTCAAGTTCGACGCACGGCGGATCGACGATTTGCCGGCGCCGCGGCCGCTTTACGAGATCTTCGTCTATTCGCCGCGTGTCGAAGGCATTCACCTGCGCTTCGGCAAGGTCGCGCGCGGCGGCCTGCGCTGGTCCGACCGGCCGCAGGATTTCCGCACCGAGATCCTGGGCCTGGTGAAGGCGCAGCAGGTCAAGAACGCCGTGATCGTGCCGGTCGGCGCCAAGGGCGGCTTCGTGCCCAAGCGCCTGCCGCCGCCGTCCAATCGCGACGCCTGGCTCGCCGAAGGCACCGAGGCCTATCGTATCTTCGTCCGCTCGCTGCTCGAGCTCACCGATAATCTTGACGGCGACGCCGTCGTGCCGCCCGATTCCACCGTGCGCGACGACGGCGACGATCCCTACCTGGTCGTCGCCGCCGACAAGGGCACCGCCACCTTCTCCGACATCGCCAACGCGATCTCGGCCGAGAAGGGCCATTGGCTCGGCGACGCCTTCGCCTCCGGCGGCAGCCAGGGCTACGACCACAAGAAGATGGGGATCACGGCGCGCGGCGCCTGGGAGGCGGTCAAGCGCCACTTCCGCGAGCTCGGCACCGACATTCAGACCATGCCGTTCACCGCGGTCGGCGTCGGCGACATGTCCGGCGACGTCTTCGGCAACGGCATGCTGCTCTCGCCTGCGACAAAGCTGGTGGCGGCTTTCGATCACCGCGACATCTTCATCGATCCCTCCCCCGATCCGGCCGTCAGCTTCGCCGAGCGCAAGCGTCTGTTCGACCTGCCGCGGTCGAGCTGGCAGGACTACAGCAAGTCGCTGATCTCGCAGGGCGGCGGCGTGTTCTCGCGCCAGCTCAAGGCGATCCCGCTCGCACCGGAAGTGCGCAGCCTGCTCGATCTCGACAAGCCGCAGGCGACCCCGTTCGAGGTGATGACGGCGATCCTGAAAGCGCGCACGGATCTGTTGTGGTTTGGCGGCATCGGCACCTACATCCGCGCATCGGGCGAGAGCGACGATCAGGCTGGCGACCGCGCCAACGATCCGATCCGCATCGCAGGCGCCGAGGTTCGCGCCAGGGTGATCGGCGAAGGCGCCAATCTCGGCGTCACCCAGCGCGGCCGCATCGAAGCGGCGCAGAAGGGCGTCAGGCTCAACACCGACGCCATCGACAACTCGGCCGGCGTGAACACGTCCGACGTCGAGGTCAATATCAAGATCGCGCTGGCACGCCCCGAACGCGAGGGACGCCTCAGTTCGGCCGACCGCAACAGCCTGCTTGCCGCAATGACCGACGAGGTCGGCGCGCTGGTGCTGCGCAACAACTATCTCCAGACGCTGGCGCTCTCGCTCGCCGAACGCAAGGGCGTGGCGGAGACCGGCTTCCTCACCCGCCTGATGCAATCGCTCGAACGGCGCGGCCTGCTCAGCCGCGCGGTGGAATTCCTGCCTGACGACGCGGCGCTCGCCGAGCGCACGCGGCGCGGCCAGTCCCTCGCACGGCCCGAGCTTGCCGTGCTGCTCGCCTACGCCAAGCTGACCCTCTACGAGGACCTGCTCGCCACCAGCGTGCCCGATGATCCCTATCTGGCCCGCGAGCTATCGCAGTACTTTCCGCACGAGATCCAGGACAGATTCCCGACCGCGGTCGAATTCCATCGCCTGCGGCGCGAGATCATCGCGACCAGCCTCGCCAATGCGGTGATCAACCGCGGCGGCCCGGCCTGTGTCGTGCGCCTGATCGACGAGACCGACGCCGATATCCCGACCATCGTCATGGCCTATGTGGCGGTCGACGAGTGCTACGGACTGAAGTGGCTCAATGACGCGATCGATGCGCTCGATACCTGCATCGACGGCCAGGTGCAGCTGTCCCTCTACGCTTCCGTGCAGGACCTGCTGCTCTCGCGCATGGTCTGGTACGTGCGCAATGTCGATTTCAGGGACGGGCTGGAGGCCGTCGTCGCGCGCTTCGGCCCGGCGATCCGCCAGATCGTGGCCGGGCTCGACACCACCCTGCCGCAGGATTTGCAGGCCGTGCGCAGCAAGCGGCGGCAGGAGCTGACCGACGCCGGCGTTCCGTCCGGCCTTGCCGGCGAGCTCGCCGATCTCGACGCCCTGGTCTCGGCCCCCGATATCGTGACGGTTGCCGAGCGCACCAGCCGCCCGATCGGCGATGCCGCCGCGACCTTCTACGCTGCGGAAGCCAATTTCCGGCTCGACCGCATCGTCGCAGCCGCGCGCAGCGTGCCGGCAAACGATTATTTCGAACGTATCGCGATCGATCGCGCCGTAGAGCAGATCGCCAGCGCCGAAAGAAGACTGGCCGCGGACATGCTGGCAACCGGCCAGTCCGGCCAGCAGGCCGTCGAGACCTGGCTCGCGGCCCATCCCGAAGCGACGCGCATCCGCCGCTCGGTCGAGGAGATTGCCGCCAGCGGCCTGACGCTCGCCAAGCTGACGGTGGCGGCGAACCTGCTGGGGGATTTGGTCAAAGCCTGAGGCGTGCGAGGCAGCGAAGCCGGGGAACGGAGGAAGCCAATGATCCACGCGACTTGCCATACCGCCGATAATGTCCGCTGCATCGAGTTCGATGCCACGCCCTGGTTCAGCGACGCCGACGCTCCGCGCATTGTCGATTTGGCCCAACGCGGATGGGTCAGCACGGCGATTGCAGATTCCCTCGAGCGCCGGCGGGGATACGAACGCCTGCACGACCTCGTCGAGTATGCGGCGAAGCGACTGCAGCCGGAATCCCTGGAAGACCCGGCCTGGGAAACTTTCGAATGCATCGTCGATGGCCCCGACGCCGTGGCCTGGCTCGAGAAGAACCGGCCCGACATCGTGGCAAGGATCCGGTAAGCCAGGGGACGCGCAACCGGCGCCAAAGGAGCCGCGGCGCTAATGGCCCGTGGAGTTCCGGTTCATGTCCTCCAGGATTTCGCGCATCGCGTCGAACTGCGTGCCAAAGCCTTTCCAGTCGCCGGACTTCAATCGTTCAACGGCCTGATTGTAGCGGTCGAGCGCCTCCCGCGTCTGACTTGCCGACGGGGGCGTGACAGGCATTTCCTCCTTCGTGCTCGAGACCGGCCGCACCGCGCCAGGCTCGATGAACAGCGCCGACAAGGCCTCGTCGAGCGTCTCCTTCATCACCACATGCTCGCCGTAGGCCGCGATCACGCGTTTCAGCTCCGGCAGGTGTCCCTGCTCCGCCCGCAGATAGAGCGGCGTCACATAGAGGATCGAGTTCTCGATCGGGATCACCAGCAGGTTCGCGCCGCGTATCACCCGCGAGCCCATCTGATTCCACAGCGTGATCTGTTGCGATATCTCGGTACTCTGATTGATCCGCGCCTCGATCTGGAACGGCCCGTAGACCAGCTTCTCCTTGGGAAACTCGTAGACAATCAGCTTGCCGTAGTCGGGCGCGTCGCAACGCGCGGCGAGCCAGGCGATCATATTGTCGCGGCGGCTCGGCACCATGGGAAGCATGAGGAAGAACTCGGCCTGCGGCTCGCCGGGCAGCCGCATGATGATGTAATACGGGGCCATCGTTGCAACGCCGCCGCCGCCCGGCCGGCGCGGGAATTGCCAGAGATCCTCGCGGTTGTAGAAAACGTCGGCGGCCTCCATGTGATAGGTCTGGTAGAGCTGCGCCTGAATCAGGAACAGGTCCTCCGGATAGCGAATATGCCTCTGCAGATCCGCCGGCATGGTCGAGAATGGCTTGAACAGGTTCGGAAAGATGCGCCTGTAGGTCGCTGCAATCGGATCGCCGGTGTCCATCAGATAAAAGTCGACGGTGCCGTTATAGGCATCGATGATGACCTTCACCGAATTGCGGATGTAGTTGATATCCAGGTCCTGGACCGGCTGCGCGGAGGGGAAGTAGGAACTCACCGTGTAGGCGTCCTGCATCCAGAACATCCGCCCATTGCTGATGACCAGATAAGGATCGTGATCGAGCCTGAGGAACGGGGCGATCGTTCGCACCCTCTCGCCGATATTGCGCCGGATCATGATCCGGCTGTCGGCCGTGACGTAGCTTGAGAGCAGCAGGTTCGGGTCGTTGAAGTAGTAGGCGAACAGGCCCCTCCACACCATCGCTCCGATCGGAACGCCGCCCGTACCGTCATAGGCGGCGTAGACATTGTCTTTTCCCTTCGGATAGTCGAACTCCGGCGTGCTCCCCTTGACGATGACGTAGTCGTCGCTCCGTTCGCCGTAGTAGATGCGCGGCTCGTGGATCTTGGGGCCGCCATCCGAAACCGGCGGGATATCCCGCAAATAGAGCAGCGGCAGCCCCTCGGTGCTTTTGCGCGTCACCGGGCTCATCACCGCGCCATTGCCGTGCGTAAACAGCACGTGGCGGTTGACCCATGTCTGGGCATTCGGCGGCAGCAATGAGGGCCACAATTCGCGGGCCGAGAGCATGACGCTTTGGTAGGAGCCATCGAGCCAGTAGCGATCGACGTCAAGATCATGGAATTTGTAGTAGGTGCGGATCTCCTGCAGCTGTGCGTAGGTGTCCGACAAGGGCAGCCAGTCCCACAGCCTGATATTGTCGATTGTCGCCTTGTTGGCGTCGAGCGTCTTGAAGCTGAGCTTCTGTTCGGCGGCAAACGGCTTGGCTGCGATCTGATCGAGATTGTATGCCTGCCGGGTGAGCGCGATGTTGCGTTCGATGTAGGGCTTCTCCAGCTCCAACTCGCTTGGTTTGACGAAGAACTGCCGGAATAGCCCGGGGACGACGGCGGACAGTGTGAACGTGCCGACGCCAACGAGCACGATCGCCACGGCCGGAAGCCGGTAGGCGCGAACCCGGATGTTCGCCCAGGCGGCCAGCGCCGCGATGATCGAAAGTCCGATCATCAGCCACAACGCCGGCAGCCCCACATGCACGTCGGTGTAACTTGCGCCGACGACGACGCCGTTATCGCCGTAGAGCAGCAGATAGCGGTCGAGACCATAGGACCAGGCTTGTACCGCGAAGAGAACACCAAGCAGAGCGGAGCCATGAGCGATCGCTGTCGGCGATATTGATCGGCGGTGCATGTCGTATTCGATGTCGCCGTGCACCCAGTAGATCGCCGCGGCGAAAAGCGCGCTCAGAACGAGCGCGAGAATCATCCAGTTCTTGATGAGGATGTAGGCGGGCAGCGAGAAGAGATAGAAGCCGATGTCCTTGTTGTAGAGCGGATCATCTGCGCCATATGGCACCTGATAGACGAAGCGCAGGAAGACGCCCCAGTTGCCGACTTCGGCGGCGGCGACCAGCAGGGCGAGCAAAGCCGCCCCGCCTGCGATCAACCGGGGCCACGGCAGTCGATCGCGGAGATGCGCGAGCAGATCCGGCGGCGCGGTGCCTGCGAAGTCCCACACCGAAGCGGCGACAAGCTGTGTCGACCGCCGTCGGGCAAAGCGTAGCGCGCACCATCCGTTCAGGCAAAGCATGACGGCGGTTCCGGTCCAGACCGCAAGAAAGACGGCGGTCTTGGCGCCGATTGTTGTCCAGAAGACCTGGAGATAACCGATCGAGGAAAACCACAGCCAGTCGACCAGGAGGTCGCTCGCGAGCCAGAGCAGGATCAGGCAAATCACAATGACGACGGCCGCAATGATGAGCCCGACCACGGCACTTTGCCTTGGCACCTTCCGTTCGGGTCCGGTAATCCCGATCGTCATGGCTCGATCATAGCGGAAATGAGGGACGCCCGCCCGCCCGATTTCGCGGTCGGGACAGCGCCTCGGGGACGCGGGTGCCCGAACCTGCGTCGCCGGGATCGCGCAACAGCGCAAAGTGGCGAGGTCCGAGTGGCGCAGCCGGCGCGAGAAGTGCATTGCGGCGCCCGCCTCCTCTCCCGTCAACAGCACTCGTATCCCGGCGGTCTCGGGTCTATAATCAGATAGCCGCCCATCGTATGGCGAGAGACTGCAGGGAAGACGACCTCACGGTGGATGGTTTGCAATCTGCATCGGAGGTGATGTCATGGCCATTGCTCCCACGCTCCAGAAATACCTAGCCGCTGAAAACATCCAATACGAGGTGATCCCGCACGAACTCAGCATGACGTCCACGCGCACGGCTGAGATATGCCACATCTCGGGCGATCGCCTCGCCAAGGGCATCGTGTTGCGGCGCGACGGTGAATACGTGCTGGCGGTCTTGCCCGCATCGCATCACCTCCGCCTGTCGGAACTGAGAACGGAACTCGGTGACAATGTCCACATGGCTGACGAAACCGAAATCGATCGGCTGTTCCACGACTGCGTACACGGCGCCGTTCCCGCCGTCGGCAAATGCTACGGGCTGAATATCATCGTCGACGACAGCATCCAGACACAGCCGGATATCTATATGGAAGCCGGCGATCACGAGACGCTGCTCCATATGGGTCACGTGCAGTTTGCGCGCTTGACGGCCAACGCACCGCGCGGGCGCTTTAGCGTGCACAACTGAGGATTTGCGCTCCGCCCATGGCCTTTGCGAGCTTGGGCGGGGAACCCCGGCCGCGAAGTGGCGGTTGAATTGTTCAGGAGGGCGGCAGCGTTGGCGCTTGTCTGCTCGAATCACCGGGGAATGATGCTTGCCCCTGCGATCTCGTGCCCGATCGGTTGCAGAGTTCAGAAATTGAGGGTGCTGCTTGCATTGCATCAACGCACTTGAACCCCAGGAACGGAAAACCCAGAACGGAGGCTCGCCATGAAAGTCAAAGACGTGATGCACAAGGGTGTCGACTGGGTCAGCCCCGACACGCCTCTCACCGAGCTCGCCAAATTGATGCGGGCGCATGACATCGGCTGCATTCCGGTTGGCGAGGACGACAAGCTGGTCGGGATGGTGACCGACCGCGATATCGTCTGCAAAGGGCTCGCAAGCCACGGCTTCGACGCCGCCCGCGCGACGGCGCGCGATGTGATGACCGAGGGCATCCATTGCTGCCGGGAGGACGATGACCTCGCAAAGGCGATGCATCATATGGAGAAGCTGCAGGTCCGCAGGCTGCCCGTGATCAACAAGAGCAAGCGGATGATCGGCATCATCAGCCTGGGTGACCTCAGCCGTTCCGCGCCAGATGATATGCTGACCGAGACCGTCAGGAGTGTTTCGGCGCATCACTGAGATGCGGCCGGGAAATACGGCCAGAGCTCCTCTCGCGATCGCCGCCCGACCCGACGTTGAGCTGAGCCCGAGCCATGCGTTTAACAGGGAACCATCGCGGCGCGAAAGCGGCGGCCCGACGCGGTCCACTTTGTGCCGGTGTGAACGCAAGGCGATGTGGGCGCGCGTCGATTTGCCGGCGCTGTCCGGCGTTTCAGGTCCCCCAGATCGACCGACCGCGAGGTGGCAGATCGACCTGCGTGAAGGGGCAAACTCCGCCGATGCGGTGCGCGATCGACGTCTTAGCGTCCTTGAAGGGCGTGCTTGAGTGAATTGATGACCAATTCGGAGACGATCAGACCGATGCTCTCGGCATCGCGCCGGCTGGGCGTGTCCCCTTTTCAATTTGTCGGGTCACCTGCGTCCGAACAGTCCGCCCACTACGCCGCCAATCAATCCACCTGGACCGCCATCGCTGCGGTGATGGTGAGCACCACCCCCACCGTGACGACGGACCAGACGTCCTTCATCGGATTTGTCACTGCTGCTGGAGCTGGCGTGCGCCGCTGAGACTGACTCGGTCAGTAGCGCCTGATGCTGTTGCGTGTTGAGAAAGCCAGTCTTGGGATAGCCGCGTGCCGCCTGCCAGCGCGTAATGACAGACCGGGTCGACTCGTCGAACCGTCCGTTGACCTTGGTGTCGAAGCCGAGACGAGTCAGCCGGCGCTGCACGTCTCGACGCCTTCCCTTGTCGAGGCCTACCTGATCTTCGGTTTCCTGAGTTGCCTCCTGGGCAAAGGTCGCCGGATCGACGGATGCCAACAGTTCGCGGTCGGTCGTGCTGGGACCGGCTTGGGCAACATTTGCACCGACGAAAACTCCCAAGACTGACAATGCGATGATGAAGACACGCAATGGCTTGTTCTTCCCTGATCCTAGAGCCTCTCAGTGATTTCGACTTTGAGAGTTGATGTCGGGCAACTGTTATCCGGGTCACTTGTTCCTTATCACGCGTCGAATGTTACACCGCATGACACTGAGACTGCCCAACAAGAGAGGGCAGATGCGCGCCCGACCGTCCGAATTGGGTTGCCGGCTCAACCGGGGTGAGACTACCGTCAAGAACGGTCCTGACGCCCTTGAGATGGGATATCTGTTTATGCTGCGATTGGCGGCGTCATCGTCTGCTACGGTCGAGCGAAGCTCACCGACAATCGTCGCGCGATGGTTCGTCTTAAAGGCGGGGCTATTCGCACCGGAGAACAAGAACCTCGCGGCTGGCCGACCCTGAAGGGGCCGTTTCTTTGCGCATATCTGGCCACACGCAAAAGCCGCCAAGGTCTCCCTCGACGGCTGGTGCCGTTGCGTTTGCGTACAGGTACTGCGTCGAGCGGCGCTCGAACGCAGCCCGTGCTCGCTCTTATTGGACGCACGCGACCTTCAATGAGGGCCGGTGGGTGCGTTGCCAGTGTGCCGGGCCAACGATCCCCGATCCTTATGAGATGTGACTGGCGGCGATGCTCTTCAAGCGAGCACTACTGTCCCATTCGATGAAATGGCAAAGCGCGTTTTCAATTGCCCGACACCCCTCTCGCCGAGCTTGCCAAATTGATGCGAGCGCATGACGTCGGCTGCATTCCGGTTGGCGAGGACGACAAGCTGGTCGGGATGGTGACCAACCGCGACATCGTCTGCAAAGGGCTCGCGAGAGCAAGCGGATGGTTGGCATCATCAGCCTGGGTGACGTCAACCGTTCCGCGTCAGGCGATGTGCTGACCGAGACCGTCAGGAGTGTTTCGGCGCATCACTGAGACGATGCGGGCGCACGTCGATTTGCCATGGCATCCGGCGGTTCCGGTCGCCCAGCCGGCCGACCGCGAATTGGCCGATCGACGGGCGCAAAGCAGCACCCCCCACCGAGGCGGTGCGTGGAAAGCGCTGCACCGGGATCCAGGCGACGGGGTCGTCTAACCCGTCAAGACGACGCCGGTCGCGCCATCCTGGCATTTCCGAGCAACACGGCTTCAAAGCCTTGCGCATCACCGCTGACATTCACCTGCTCGAAGTAGTCGTACCAACCCGACGCGGCGATCTGCCGCTCAAATTCGCGCTGAAACTCGACGTTCGGCACACGATAGACGCAAAAGAAATCGTGCGGAGCACGGCGATCGGTGTCGGGAGAGTTCATGCCATAGGCAACGACGTCGACGCCGGCGGACGTCAGGCCTTTGACCGCTTCGACTATTTTCTTCGCGAAATCGGTTCTCTCGCTTTCCGGACATTTGGCCCAGGCGGGACGATAGTTATAGAGCTCGATAAAGATCTGTTGCATGACGCGACCTTGTTGCCAGCGTTGTCGATCGCCTATTCGGCAAACGGTGACTGATGTAGAAAGTCAACCGCAGAGAAGCGCATATATCCCGGGACGTATTTCAAGCCGAAGTCCGAGATGAAATTGTCTGTTGTCGTGTTCGGATGATTCTTGGCGATGCCGCAAAGGCACGTCGTCAGCTCGTTCTTCATGCGAAGACGAGGATAGGCCGCCAGGATCACTTGCTTGTTGTCGTTGCTCAGCTCGTTATAGCCGAGTCCGCCGTAGTCGCAGGCGATGCCGATCTGACAGCAGGCCACGTCGGGGCCCTTATGCTGCGCGATCGATGGGGTGGCATGGAGCGCGATCGAGTCCCAAACTGTCTCTGCACGGCGTTCCCCCATATGGTGCGAAAGGGCAAAGGCACGGCCGAGGTCCGCTCCCAGAACCTCAAAGCGACGATCGGGAGCGCCGCCGCGCGCAAGGCCAAGATCATGCAGGAGCACCGACACCGCAACCAGTTCGGCATCCGGAGCAAGTCCACGATGTTGGGTCAGCTTGACGCCATAGAGCCACGAGCGCGCCACGTGGTTGAAAAGCCAAGGCTGCGATACTGTTTCTGCCTCTGCATAGGCATCCCGAACCGTTCGACTGTCGGGTAGCTTCAAATCCAGCTCCCGGCCGACCGCCAGCGCTTTGGTGAAATCAGGTTTTTCGTTCTGGCTCACATCTCGCTCCATTGGTCACAGGACAGGCTTGATTTGTCCGCCTTCGCGGAAATGGAAATGGTGTCTGCATGGCAGAAGCCGGGGACCAACTATGCAGCGAAACGCGTCCATCAATGCTGGAAGTCCGATAGGCGCGCATGCTTTGGGAAACCTCGGGCGTGCTGACCCACGTGACGGGCGGCGGCCCAGGCGTCGATACGCACACGTCGTTCAGCGAAGGCCGCCGCCATGCGTGCGTTCACCGCTTCCAGCACCTCTGCTGGCGCCGTGTCCGGGCGCCCGGAGGCGAAGGGCGGTTGAGGCGCATATTCCAAGCCGAGTTGGACCATTTCGGCCACGCGTGGTCCACGCAACTCCGCGATGAGTGCCAACACGAAATCGATGCCGGCGGTGACGCCCCCGCCGGACAGGATATTGCCATCCCTCACGATGCGGCCCTCGTCGACGATGGCGCCGAAGACCGGAAGAAACTGGCGCCAGGCCCAGTGGCAGGCCGCGCGGCGTCCGGTGATAAGTCCGGCAGCGCCCAAAATAAGCGAACCGGTGCAGACCGAAGTCAGGTAACGCGCGGTCGCTCCAAGCCTGACGATCTCATTGATGAATCGATCGTTCTCGATGGCGTTGATGCAGCCACCGCCTCCGGGCACCAAAAGGACGTCACACGATTTGATGACCGTCAGGTCGTCCAGATTTGAGAAGGTGAGGTCCGCCGTGACCGGTTCGCCGCCCAGGGAAGCCACTTGAACGTTCAGATCGGGCGTGCGCGAGAGAAACTGGTGCGGACCGGTGAAGTCGAGTTGGGTGACGCCGTCGTACACGGGTATCACCACGCTGATTGCCTGAGTCATCGCTGTGTCCTTCCGCTGGACAACCTCTACAGCCGGGGGCTATATGACCGAAAGGTCAAACTTCCCTATGATCCGGCCATGCATTCCATCGGCTTTTATGTTTCTCCGTGCTTTCAGATGCTTGACCTCGCAGGTCCGGCCGGCGCGTTCGAAGCGGCAAATGGCGAGCTGGGAAGTCCGGCCTATCGGATCCATATCCTCGCGGCCGATGCGGGTGCCGTAACGAACACCCTTGGCATGGCTACTGCCGCTGCGTCTCTCGATGATGCCGTGCTCGATACGCTCGTCGTCATCGGCGGACCAGAGCAACACCTTTCCGCCGGCGCGCTAAGCCGTATCGTGGACGCTTCGAACCGGTGCAGGCGCGTGGCGAGCGTCTGCACCGGCGCATTCACGCTCGCGGCGGCTGGGCTGTTGGACGGGCGTCGAGCGACGACGCATTGGCGCTATGCTGCTCGCCTTCAGCGAGACTATCCATCCATCCGGGTCGAGGCGGATCGCATCTACTGCCGGGACGGCAACATATGGACTTCGGCGGGCATTACCGCCGGAATCGATCTCTCCTTGGCTTTGATCGAGGAGGACCATGGTTTCGACATCGCCAAGAGCGTCGCACAGCACCTTGTCGTCTACCATCGTCGCCACGGCGGACAATCACAGTTTGCGGCGGCTGTCGACCTGGCACCGACGAACAATCGTATTTCCGCCGCTATCGGCTACGCCCGCGATCACATCGCCGAAGCGCTTACCCTCGAAGACTTGGCGGAAGCAGTCGGGATGAGCCGACGCCAGTTCAGTCGCGCATTCCGGGCGCAAACCGGCACCACGCCCGCGCGTGTGGTGGAACGGCTCCGCGCCGATATGGCTAGAGGTCGCATAGAGTCGACCACCGAACCTGTCGAACGCATCGCGGAGGCGGTCGGCTTCGGTGACGCAGAGAACATGAGGCGGGCATTCATCCGCATTTACGGAGAGCCGCCTCAATCGATCAGGCGCGCGATTCGGAATTAGGACGGCGACTTGCGTGCCAAAACCCCCGTCAAGTTCAGCGAGGTCTTTCGCTCGCCGCCTTTCGCAGAATTGCACCTCGCACTCTCAACGGCGTCTCGGCTCGGCGCAACGCATAAACTAAGCGATGCTGCCCGCACGCTGCTCACGTCGCCATGTCATGGCTCCGCCCTCGCGCTTGACGGCGCGGCCAGACCTTTCGGCAAGGTAAAGGCGACGGGAAAGGTTTCGGACGCTCGCGCGTCGAGGGCGGCCTGCTCCTCCGACAGCCGCCGTTCGATGAACTGGCGCTCGAGGTCCGACAGACTCGTCTCCAGCAGGCGCCGATAACGGTGAATGTTGTTGCGGTGCACACGAATACGGGCGAAATCTTCATCGAGCATTGTCGTCGCTCCAGACGGTAGTCATTGTCCTTTCCGGTTTCGAAAAAACGGGAACGAATTCCCGGCGCAAAAAAATATTCGGCGCGATCACCCTGTCAAGAGGATAGCGATGCGACGGATGAGTGCTGCGGCCTCGCCACCCTCCGTCAAAAAATTTTCGGGCCACCTCTTGAAACGGCTTTCCGTTTTTCTAAGTCGTTTTTCACCGCGAGAGCGGTGTGCCGGGCGCCTTCACGGGCCCAGCGCGGGCGCCGGGCGCGCGGTCCTTGGACCTGCCGTCTTGCGCTCCTTCGTAACCATCTTGCTCTTTGGAGGACTTGGTATGAGGACCACCTTCGACTTCGCACCCCTGTGGCGCTCCACTATCGGCTTCGATCATCTGGCCGGCCTCGTCGACAGCGCACTGCGTCAGGCGGGCGAGGACAACTACCCGCCCTACAACATCGAACGCTCCGGCGAAGACCACTACCGGATCTCGCTTGCGGTGGCCGGCTTCGGCGTCGACGACATCACCGTCACCGCCGAGCAGAACGCGCTGACCATCGAAGGCAGGAAGCCCGAGAAGGCCGCCGGCGAGTACCTGTACCAGGGCATTGCCGCGCGTCCGTTCCGGCGCGTGTTCAATCTCGCCGATTACGTCCAGGTCAAGCAGGCCTCGTTCAGGGACGGCCTCTTGATCATCGACCTGGTCCGCGAAGTGCCGGAGGCGATGAAGCCGCGCAGGATCAACATCGCCAGCGGCGCATTTTCCTCATCGCAGATCGAGCAGAAGCAGGCGGCCTGACGCTCGATCGAGGCAATGACGGCGGAACGCGGCGCGCGGAAGCGCGTCCGCGCTCCCTGTCCCGTGCATGAAAGGAGTAAAACCATGGCAATTCGTGATCTCGTTCCTTGGTCGAGGAATCAAGAGCTCGCGCCCGCGCGCGGCACCTACGATCCGTTCATGACGCTGCATCGCGAGATGAACCGTCTGTTCGACGACATGTTTCAAGGCTTCGGCGGGCCAAGACTGTCTCCACTCATGGAAGGCCGCTTCGGCGGCTGGCCGAAGCTCGAGGTCAGCGACACCGACAAGACGCTGACGATCTCGGCCGACCTGCCCGGCATGACGGAGAAGGACGTTCAGATCGAAATCGCCAACGGCGTCCTGACCATCCGCGGCGAGAAGAAGGACGAGCGTAAGGACGAAGGAAAGCACTTTACCGAGCGTTACTACGGCGCCTTCGAGCGACAGATCGCGCTCGATGACGTGGAAGAGGACAAGGCCGAGGCCTCGTTTAAGAATGGCGTTCTGACGATCTCGCTGCCGAAGTCCGAGAACCCGCGGGCAGGCGTCAAGCGCATCGCTATCAACACACAGTAACGGCGATCACGGGCGGCGGCACGCCGCCGTCCGTTCCACTATTCCACCGTCCCGAAGAAAGGAGCGTAAGGGAGGCAACCGATGACCAACGCCAACACGAACACCGGCAAACTCGATCCCCTCTTCCACCCGGCCGCGCACTACGCGTCTCCGGACGACGTCCTGAACGATGCGGAGCTTTCCACACCGGAGAAGCGGATTATCCTCTCCTCCTGGGCGTCCGACATGTTTGCGGTCGAATCCTGTCCTGCGTTGCGCGAGATCCCAGGCATGGGACATCTCATCCGGCTCGCCGACATCCTGGCGGCGCTGCGCCGTCTCGACGGCGAGGACGACGATCCGCCCCGCCCGGGCGGCGTCCCGATGCGGCTGCGGCGGCCTTGGGCCGCCGCAGTGCGGAGGACACCATGATATTCACGCAAGCCGTACTCGGCATGGTGTTTCTCAGTCACGCCGCGGCGGCATGGGCAGTCCCCTTGGCGGTCTTCATGGGCGGAGCGGGTGTCCTGCGAACGCGCGGACTGATGTCCGAGGGTCACCCGTATCAGGAGCGATTCCTATGCTGATGACGAGTGAACGAAGGCCAGCGGTCCGGACGATGCGCGGCTGGGCGATCCACGTGCTCCAGGAATCCGGCGCTATCCGCGAGTGCGAGGAGCACCGCTGGATGCAGGACCGCGCCGATCCGCATGCCCAGGAGCGGGCCTTCAATATCGCCCGTGAAGATCCGCCAGCAGGCGTCTCCCCTGACGTAGCAGCGGCCGAAGTTTGCGACGTGCTGAACCCGATCGGTGATGCCTGTCCGGAATGTCCTCCTATTCGCAAAAAGCTCGACCGGACAAGAGTTGTTTCTGCGACGAGCAACGTCAATGCGAACATCCGAGGGCGCGCGCGTACAACAGCGCACGTCAGCGGCGGTTTGAATATTTCCGGACACGAAGGGCGACGAGGAAATTTTTCGCGAATGCGCCAGCGACAGTCAGGCATCGCGTCGAGGCTAGTCTGCTAATGTCGGCAGCAAATTCCCCAAGCGTTCGCTGCTGTTCACCAGCGTCTTATTCAACCATTATTCAACGAACGCGGCTGATGGCTACCTAAGTGCCTGAGTTTGCTGGCGCTCCCTAGGGGAATCGAACCCCTGTTTCAGCCTTGAGAGGGCCGCGTCCTAACCGCTAGACGAAGGGAGCGTGAGGGACACGACATAGCCGCGAATTTCGCCGACGGCAAGCCGGGATTGAGGGTTTCACCCCAGTCGTCCTGGCGAAGGCCAGGACCCATTACCCCGAATGCCAATGGTTAAGGCACATCGGAGTGCTGATCTCGTTCACGCAACGAAAACCTGTGGTTATGGGTCCTGGCCTTCGCCAGGACGACGGTGGAAATTTGGGCGAATACCCGGGCCCGGTTTACGGCTCATTGGCAAATTTCAGCTTGCCGGCCGGCTTCAAGGTGTGGGCGTCGAAGGTACGGATCTCGGTCATCCCGCCCACATCGAGCGTGATCACGAGCCGGTCGCCGGCGACCCCGGTCGCGACGATCCTGGCGCCCTTGGGCAGGGTGGCGGTGATGTCGCCCACCGGCTCCGCCGCCCTTCCCTCCGACTTGAAAAGGCGGTAGCCCACCGCGATCAGGACGGCGCAGATTGCCAGCGCCGTGGTCAACCCCGCGATCAGCATCATCCGCCGCACCCGCGCGAACAGCGCGGCCTGCTCGGGGCTCGGTTCGGGAACAACAGTTTCGGTCGTCATGGAAAACTCAGGTTCAGCGCAACGGTTGGAGGTCGTGGTCGGCGGCGACGAGGGCTCGGCCCGGCTCGACCGCGTGCTGGCGGCACGTCTGCCGGACCTGTCGCGATCAAGGCTGAAAACCCTGATTCTGGCGGGCGCGGTGAGCCTCAAGGCCGCCGCGGTCCGCGACCCCGCTTATCACGTCACCTCGGGCGATACGATCATAATCGACGTGCCGGAGGCGGCCCCGCCGGAGCCGAAAGGCGAGGATATCGCGCTCGATATCGTGTTCGAGGACGACGACATCATCGTCCTCAACAAGCCGAAGGGCCTGGTGGTGCATCCGGCCGCCGGGCACGAGACCGGCACGCTGGTCAATGCGCTGATCGCCCATTGCGGCACCTCGCTGTCCGGCATCGGCGGGGTGCGCCGGCCGGGCATCGTGCACCGGCTCGACAAGGACACCACCGGGCTGATGGTGGTCGCCAAGAACGACCTCGCCCACCAGTCCCTGACGGCGCAATTCGCCGACCACGGCCGCACCGGGCCGATGCGGCGCGGCTACATGGCCTTTGCCTGGGGCGTGCCGGGCCGCCATCGCGGCACCGTCGATGCGCCGATCGACCGCCACCCGTATGCGCGGGAGAAGATGGCGGTGCGCCAGAGCGGCCGCGAGGCGGTGACCCATTGGGAGATTTTGGAGAGTTTTGCCGGGCGCGACGGCAAGCCGATCGCGACGCTGCTGGCCTGCGAGCTCGAGACCGGGCGCACCCACCAGATCCGCGTCCATCTCGCCCATATCGACCATCCCCTGATGGGCGATGCCGTCTATGGCCCGCATTTCAAGACCAAGGCGAACCAGCTGGGCCCAGAGTCGCAAGCGGCTTTAACAGCCCTCGGGCGGCAGGCCCTGCACGCCTATCTGCTGGTATTGGAGCACCCGAGGACCGGAGAACTTCTGCACTGGGAGGCGCCTTTGCCGGAGGATTTGCTTCTCCTCCAGGGTGTCCTGAAAGCGGCGCAATGACGCAGCCCGCTTCAGAAAGGCTTTACATTACAAAAAGTTATAGCTGCCACACGGGGACGTGACGTCAGCAATCCTTCCCTAAATGACCCCTCATGGGGTATATTGCGCCTGCGTTGAAATGAGCAACGCGGAACATCGCAGCTACGACTGGCTTTAACCAAGCGGTCGTCTGCCTGGCCCGCCGCTATCGGGGGCCTGAACCTGTTTGGAGGGCGCACTATGGCCCGTACCGCTGCACTGCCGGTCCTCAATGGAGAATCCGGCCTCTCTCGCTACCTCGCCGAAATTCGCAAATTCCCGATGCTGGAACCCCAGCAGGAATACATGCTCGCCAAGCGTTGGCGCGAGCATGACGATCGCGACGCGGCGCACCAACTCGTCACCAGCCATCTCCGGCTCGTGGCCAAGATCGCCATGGGCTATCGCGGCTACGGCTTGCCGATCTCCGAGGTCGTCTCGGAAGGCAATGTCGGCCTGATGCAGGCGGTCAAGCGTTTCGAGCCCGAGAAGGGGTTCCGTCTCGCTACCTACGCCATGTGGTGGATCAAGGCGTCGATTCAAGAGTACATCCTGCGTTCCTGGTCGCTCGTGAAGATGGGCACCACCGCGAACCAGAAGAAGCTGTTCTTCAACCTGCGCAAGGCGAAGAGCAAGATCAACGCGCTGGACGAGGGCGATCTCCGCCCCGACCAGGTGAAGATCATTGCCAAGCGTCTCGGCGTCACCGCCCAGGACGTGATCGACATGAACCGCCGCCTCGGCGGCGACGCGTCGCTCAACGCTCCGATCCGCGATGACGGCGAGGCCGGCGAATGGCAGGACTGGCTGGTCGACAATACGCCCAACCAGGAAGCCATGATGGCGGAGCACGAGGAGTATGATCACCGCCGTGACGCGCTCAACGGCGCGATGGGCGTGCTCAACCCGCGCGAACGCCGCATCTTCGAGGCCCGTCGCCTCGCCGATGAGCCGATGACGCTGGAAGACCTTGCCGCCGAGTTCGGCGTGTCGCGCGAGCGCGTCCGCCAGATCGAGGTCCGCGCCTTCGAGAAGGTGCAGTCCGCGGTCAAGGGCACGATCGCAAGGGCGGAACAGGCCGCGCTGGAAGCCGCGCATTAAGCGCGGTTTCGACGGCGCCAGACATTGGCGGATCGAGAGAGACTTGAAAGCCGGCGGCAACGCCGGCTTTTTTGTTGGGTGGAGTGTGCCAAGCACTGGCTGCCCCTTCTCCCCTTGTGGGAGAAGGTGGCGCGAAGCGCCGGACGAGGGGCTGTCTCCGCGCATTCACCGCAGCAGATTTACGCGCGGAGAGAACCCCTCACCCGGCTGCGCTTTCGCCAGCCACCCTCTCCCACAACGGGAGAGGGTGCAGCGAGTTCGCGGAGACAGCGCGGCCGACGCTGCCGATTGAGACGGCCGTTACACTTCGCTCCCTGGCACCAGCGGAACCGAGCCTGCCTTGAACCCTTGTGGCCGTCAGCCGACCAAAAAATATCGGACCGACAACATCAAGCGGACGAACACGCACCGTGTCGATCATCCTGCAGTCCACCGTCGGCGGCTTCTCCGGCCAGTTCATGCGCAAGCTGCCGCTGGTCGAGCAGGCGATGCGCGAGCACGGGCTCGAGCCGTCAGAGTTCGTGATCTCCAAGGACAATGCGAGCACCGCGACGGTGCCGTTCGTAGGTCCCTTCTTCTATGATTACAGCGTGTTCTTCGGCGACGACCAGTTCACCGTCACCGAGCCGAACGACATGGTGTTCCTGGACTACTTCTTCAAACGCGTGTTGGCGGCAGACCGGCCGCCCGAGGTGCCGCGGCGGCCGGGATTGATCCGGCGCGTGTTCGGCTGGATGGCGCAGCCGGTCTGATTGCCGCGCATCGTCTTCACCTCGCCCCGCTTGCGGGGAGAGGTCGAATTTGCGCAAGGCTTGTCGCTGCACGTCGGCTGGTGTATGTGCTGCCGCCCCGGCGCAATACCGCGCCGCTTTGTTCACGCTCTCAAGGGAGGCGGCATGAAGTTGAGATCGACACGTTCCGACCGCCGCCCATCGCGGACCGGCGATCGCTCATGAGCTGAACGCCGCTTTGCGGCTGTTCTTCCATTCCTATCCAATCTGGTTACGAGGGGCGTGACGCAACACGGCGTCGCGCCGTGTCGTCATGTATTTGCGGTTCGTTACACCGCTCATCCACCCGCACAGCCGCGTGGAGAGCGGCTTCTTTCGCGCGTCCTGGTACATCCATCGGAACAACTGTCCCGACTGGATTCGGCAGGAGCTGGAGGACCAGTTCACCTGGTTCGGACAGCATCTGCCGATTCCCGGGCGCATCGCGCGGCACTTCAAGCGGCGCGACTCGATCTGGGGCATTTGCTGGTTCGATCCACGAGCCCGCGAGGCGGTCAGCCGCGCGCGTTACTGCGCCTGGCTACTCGAGGAGGGTGGCCTGCCGGTGCGTACGATCACAACCTCGCGCCAGCGTGAGGTCATCTGGCGCGATGCGCATCAGATCGTCACGAAGCCTTCGGCCGACCTTCCCAAGGCCTTCCCTGAACGGAGAAGGCGCGCCCCATCGTCATTCCGGGCTCGCGCTGGCGCGCCCCGGAATGACGAGGCTACTCTCCCCAAATCCTTGCCAGCGTCGCGAGCCAGCAGCCCTCGCAATAGCGCGCGTCCTTGTAGTCGATCCAGTTGTGGGCATAGACGCGGTCGAGCGGGATGCCGTAGCGAGCGCGCAGGACCTGGACGAGGATTTTCCAGGCGGCGACCTGCGCCTCGGTCGGTCCGGCCGCGACATCGGGATAGTTGCCGGCGAACTCGACGCCGATCGAGTTGTCGCGCACGACCTGGCGGTACGTCGCCTTGTTGTCGATGAACTTGTTGTCGTTGCGATTGGCGCCGTCGCCATGGGTCGGCACGAGGTTCTCCGCGACCGCCCAATAGACCGTGCCGTCGGTCTCGACCCAGACCGTGACGCCGCGCCGGGTCGGATTCTTCGACTGCTCCTGCGCGCCGCCGCGCGCCGAGCCTGCCGGCCCCTCGGTCTGGTGCACGATGATGTTGCGCCAGGGTTTTGCGTTGCGGAGATCGCCCCACGGCGCGAGCCAGACCATTTTCAGGCCTGGAATGTCAGGCGTGCCGGCGCCGCGCGCGGCCTTGGCGAGTTCGGCATCCGTTGCGGCGGCGGGGGCGGTCAGGAAGAGAGCGGCGAGCACGGCCGCGAACAGGCGAGACATCATCATAAGGGTCCAACAGGGCCCCCAGCGTAGCAGGCTTCAGGCAAATGTGCGCGCGGCCTCGACCGAGCCGGCCGGCTCGGGCGCCAGCGGCGGCGCGGGATCGTAAACCGCAAAATCGTTCTTGCCGTTCTTCTTGGCGGCATAGAGCGCGTGGTCGGCATGCGCGATCAGCCGGTCCGGGAATTGGCCGATGCCGCGGTCCCACTCCGCCACGCCGATCGAGATCGCGATCGGAATGTCGTTGCCGGCGCAGGTCGCCGCATCCTGGCGGCAGACCTCGAGCACGCGGCGGGCGATCGCGGCCGCCTCGCGCAGGGAGGAGGACGGCAGCACCACGCAGAACTCGTCGCCACCGGTGCGGGCGAGCATGTCGCCCGGCCGGAGCCGGGTCTGTGCCATCAGGGTAAAGTGCCGGAGGCAGGCGTCGCCCGCGGCGTGCCCATGGGTATCGTTGATGGTCTTGAAGCCGTCGAGATCGATCACCAGCAGCGAGAACGGCTCGCCGCTGCGCTCCGAACGGGCGCACTCCTCGGTGAGGCGCTGCAACAGGTGGCGCCGGTTGGCGACGCCGGTGAGATCGTCGAGCAACGCGAGGTCGGCGACCTCGCCACGCAGCCGGTCCATCGCCATCAGCAGGAAGCCGAAATTGAGCGTCATCGACAGGAACAGCAGCCCCAGCACCATCACGGCATGGGTCTGGCCACCGGCAACCGCCGAGAAATCGTGGCCGAGCAGATTGCCCAGCGTACGCGCCAGGAAAATCCCGATGATGGTGAGGATGACGATACCGGACAGCCGCGCCCCCGGACTGACGCGGCCTTCCGGCGGCAACAGCAGGAGACGCAGCGACAGCACCAGCGGCAACGCCTGACCGAGCGTGTAGCTGAGCATGCGCAGCTGCATGTGCTCGAAGCCGACCATGAAGAACACGACACCGCTGAGGCTGAAGATCCCGGTCGCGATCATGACGCGCCAGGACACCGGCCGATCGTAGAAGCGCTGAATGCCCATGGCGGCCAGGCAGCTCGCCGCGATGATGCCGGCGGCCCCGATCAGAAGCGGTACGGGAGAGACCACGAACAGGCGGATCAACGCCGTCATCGCGCCGGCGGCGCCGACAAAGGCCGATGCCATCCAGAACCGCGCGGCCGCGAATTTCGGATAGGAGCGCGTCACGTAGGCCCAGATCAGGCCGAGCGCCAGGAAGTTGACGACGAAGACCGTCCAGAGTGTCGGGACATTCAGCATGGCGGCCGTAGCACGCGCAGCGTCCCGCGTCCCCTCTCTGGCAGCCGATCGTCCATGCCCATCCCCGTTTTCTTGCGGGGAACAATGCGCGGGTTGCGCTTAACGGAGTCTCACTGCGACCTTCGAAAGCTCGCCTTTGGTTTTGGATTGATGAACGGCGCGGCGATTATCGGATCGTTAGCCATGCCGCCGGCAGCCGCGTACGGACGCGTCGCGACACGCCGCAAGGCGGATTCACGGGCAAAGATCCCCCAAAAACGCATCTGAGCTGTGGATAACGTAATGACACAGATATGACAGCGCGGGGCAGGCGGGCGCGAATCTGCTGAGTTTACAATCGAGGATGTTGCGAGGCTGGCCCTCCGCCGAGCATCCCTCGTGTCGCGTTTAACCATGAACCCTTGAGAGGATACTATGGTCAAGAAAGCGAAGAAGGCGAAGAAGGCGAAGGCGAAAAAGGCCAAGAAGGCGAAGAAGAAGTAACGCAGCTTCTTTTTCTTTGCCCGGGTGGAGCCTCGCTCCGCCCGGGCATCGGGTCAGGTTGAGAGAGACTGAAGGCGGCGGGCGCGAGGCCCGCTTTTTTATTGGGTGGAAGTTTTCTCCCTCTCCCCGTTCTTACGGGGCCGCGACGAGCTTCGCTCGCGCTGAGAGGGTTGGGGTGAGGGGCTCTCTCCACACGCGGGATGGTCGATGGACCTGTACCCCCTCACCCGCATCCCATCTTCGATGGGATGCGACCTCTCCCCGCAGGCGGGGAGAGGTGAAGAAAGCAAGCGGGGAGAGATGAGGAAGTTTACCGCTCGGYGAACGCCAGCTTGGCGCCAAGCGCGGCAAAACCGGCGGCAAAGCAGCGGCGCAGCCAGGCCATGACGCGGGGACGGGAGATGACGCGCTCGCGCACCGAGGCCGCGCAGAGGCCATAGACGATGAACACCGCAAGGGTCATCGCCATGAAGGCGCCGCTCAATTCCAGCATCCGCGCCAGCACATGGGCCTCGTCCGCTGCGATGAACTGCGGCAGGAAGGCCAGGAAGAAGATCGAGAGCTTCGGGTTGAGGATGTTGATCAGGAAGCCGGTCAGGATGACGCGGCCGCTTGACCGCTCCTTGATCTCGCCATCGACCGCGAGCGCCCCGGTCTCGCGCAGCGCCTGCCAGGACATGTAGAGCAGGTAGGCCACGCCGCACCATTTCAGCGCGGCAAAGGCGAGCGCGCTGGTGTGGAGCACGGCGGCAAGGCCGAGCATTGCCGCGATCATGTGCGGGACGATCCCGAGCGTGCAGCCGAAGGCGGCGGCGATGCTGGCGCGCGAGCCGCGCGTGAGCGCTGCCGCCAAGGTGTAAAGCACGCCGGTCCCGGGGGACGCGACGACGATGAGCGAGGTGAGCAGGAAGGACAAGGTCATGAGCAGACCTTATCACCGCGGCTCATTGCAAGAAAGCGATTGGCAAGAAAGCGACCGGCAAGAAAGCGACCGGCAAGAAAGCGACCGGCAAGAAAGCGAGCCGCAAGGATGATCCGTCAGGACGATCGCGCGATCTCCGCCTCGCGCAGCACGTCGAGCGGCGCCCACGGCTTGGCCCAGAATTTTGCGCCGTCAGGCAAGGCCTGCGCCAGGGGGCGGCCCGACGTCACGACGACGTCGAGCTTCGGATTGCGGTCCTTGGCGACATGCGCCAGCTCGACCCCGTTCATGCGGCCGGCGAGCTGGACGTCGGTCAGCATCAGGCAGAGCGCGCCGGCATTCTTCTCAAGCACGCGCTCGGCGGCTTCCGCACTCTCGCACTGGATGACCTGGTAACCGCTCTCTTCCAGCAGGAGGCTCAGCATCTCCCGTTGCATGACGTCGTCTTCAACGATGAGCGCCGTTGCACGAAATGGTTCTGGTTGTCCCATCGGTGGCTCCCAATGCTGCCGCCTCCGTCCAAGTAACGTTTGTTAAGGAGCCAACCCGGTTACAGTTCAGTTCCATTCTGAAAAAATGTAGATCATGGTTCCACCCTTCGGGGCGTGAGGGGGATTCATGACTGCGATTCACAACCCGCCGCCACACTCTCCGTCGTCGTCCCGGCGAAGGCCGGGACCCATAACCACCGAACTCAGTTTGGCGAAGGCTTGCGATTCTGGACTCCCACCGCCCGTCACCGATAGATTCCGCGGTATGGGTCCCGGCCTTCGCCGGGACGACGCTGGAGAGATTGTGCGCCAATCTCTCCGCTGTCATGCCCCGGCTTGACCGGGGCATCCAGTACGCCGCGGCTTCTCCGTATCCGTTCACTGTCTCTGGGATACTGGATCACCCGCTTTCGCGGGTGATGACGCCGCCTGTGTGGTTCGATTGCGCCCTCTCTCAGGCGCGCCTCACTGCCCCATCAGCCGGTCCGCAAAATACCCGATCGTCTTGCGGTAGATCACCGCCCTGTTCCATTCGCGCATGGCCTCGAAATTGGCGGTGCCTTCGCCATAGGGCTGGCCCATCTTGAAGCCGCTGGTGTGCAGCAGGTTCGCGGTCGAGGCGAGCACGTCGGGGACGCTGTGGCGGAGGTCGACGTGACCGTCGCCGTCGAAATCGACGCCGTATTTGACGTAGGACGACGGCAGGAACTGGGTCTGGCCGATCTCGCCGGCATAGGCACCGATGAGGTCGCGCAGCGGCAGGTCGCCGCGCTGCACGATCTTGAGCGCTGCGAGCAATTCGCCCTGGAACAGCTCGGTGCGGCGGCAATCATGCGCGAGCGTCGCGAGCGTGCGGACCACCGGCAGCTTGCCGATGTCACCCTTGCCGAAATCGCTCTCCAGCCCCCAGATCGCGACCAGGATGTAGCGCGGCACGCCGAATTGCTGCTCGATCCGCGAGAGCAGCGCGGCATGACGCTGGAGCAGCGCGCGGCCGCCATTGATGCGGCCGGGACCGACCCGGGTCGAGACATACTGCTCAAAGCTCTTGTTGAAGGTGTAGCGCTGGCGCCGGTCGAAGGCGAGCACGGCGCCGTCCTGGGTCACGCCGCTGAGCGCCGCGCTGGTCACGCTCGCCGAGACGCCGGCGGACTGCGCCTCCGCGGCCATGCTGGCCACAAAACTGTTGAAGTCGCCGCCGCAGCGTGCGGCCTCGGCTGAGCCGCCGGCCAAACCAACGAAGCCAACAACGGCCAGAGCGTATCTCAGCATGTAATTCCTCATATCTCCCTGCGCGAAGCAGCGCGCGATCATGCCCGGGAACACCATCTCGGTCAAAGCGGCCGGATCGCCGCGGCTCGCGCCACCATGACGCAGCATTGCGAGCCGGGATGAACCTCGATCGTCCTGCTGAGACAAACGATCAAGCCCAGGACGTGCGCCGCAGGGATGCGCGCATGGGTTGAGTTGCCGTTTCGTTCCGAAAGGCGCGCGATGGGGAGTTCTCCAGCACCGGATCCACCTTTCATCGGCGGTCCGTCCGAGGGCGCGTCCCGGATCGACCGGCGCATCATGCTGCGCCGGCTGTACCTGAAGGCGACCATCACCTTCGTCTTCGGCATCCTCTGCCTCGTCGGCTTCAACGATCGCTCGATCCGCACCGATCCCTTCACGCCCGACACGGGCTGGATCGAATGGCTGTTCAAGCCGCAACCCGATCCGCGTCTGGCCATCATGCCGGTGGTGCCGATGGGAGCGGCCGGCGTGCTGTCCTGGCGGCCGAAATCGACGGCTTGGCTCACCGAACGGCCGGTCGGGCTGCCGGACCCGACACCGCAACGGGCTGCGTCCCATTGGCCGGGCCTCACGCCCGCTTATGCCGGCGAGCCCGATCTGAAGGTCGCTCAGAGGCCAATACCCGGCCCGCCCAATCAGGCCGAGCCGTCGAAGTCCCCCAACATCCCGGTGCAACAGTCACCGGTTCAGCAGCCTATCCAGCAACAGCAGCCGATCGATTCGAAGGATTCGAAACTGCCTCCCCCGCGCCCCGCTCAGCCGGTGGCGGTCAGGCTTGTCCCGGATCCGAGCACCGATCCCAATTTCGCGACGCTTCCCGCGCGCCAGCCGCTTTCGGAGGGAGCCTATTGGGCCGGGTGCGATACGGGTGGCGGACTTTGCCTGCGACTGGCAGGAATCGATGGCTCCTATAGCCAGGACGGCGGACGGAGCTGGAAGGGGTATCCGACCGACCTCAATCCCGCGCCATTCGTCACCGCCGGCAAGGAGCGGCCCTTGCTGGTTCCGGCCAATGCGTTCGATGGCGCGCAGGCAGGCGACATAGAGAAGGCGCAGCAGGCCGTCATCAACGCGCAGGTGCCGTTTGCATTGTCGGGCTACGTCGTCGATGACGAACTTCGCGGATATCGTGCATCGCGCGTGAATGCGAAGCTGGAAGGAGGCGTCAGGGAATTTCTGCGGGCAACGTCATCGCGGATGAACTTCTTCGGTCTGCTGCCTCCGGACGAACAGGTCGATCTGCCCCGTCGCACCACCAAGATGTTCACGCTGTTCGCGCAAGGCCATCTCGCCGCCACGACATTCAAGCTGTTCACCCCGGCAGGCCAGGTCGATCACGACACCCAATTCATCGCCCTTCCGACCAAGGCGAACCTCCGCTCCGCTCACTTCCAGCCCGACCAGCGCTTCGGCTGGATCTCGTCCGGCTGGGAGGACGGCAACGAGGAAGGCCCGCTGCCGGCGATCTTCCAGACCTCGGACGGCGGCAAGACCTGGGAGCGCCTGTGGTATCGATCGCAATTTGCGCCCTGGGTGCTGTTCGGCGCGATCCCAGGATTGGTGATCGCGTTCTTCTTCACCGGACTTGGGTGGTACGACCTGCCGAGCAGCAAGGTCGACGAGGGCATTTCGGCGACCGGCACGTCCGATACGCCGATCGGGTGGAACGATTTCGACGTGCTCGGGATGAAGCCGCTGGCGCTCGCGCTGTCGCGGTTCGTGCGCAACACCAGCACCTCGCCGCCATTGACGATCGCCATCACCGGTCCATGGGGCACCGGCAAGAGCTCGCTGATGAACCTGGTGGCGGAAGATTTGCGCCAGCGCGGCGCTAGCCCGGTCTGGTTCAATGCCTGGCATCACCAGAAGGAAGAGAACATCCTTGCGGCGCTGCTCGAGAACATTCGCGGCCAGGCCATTCCATCAGCCTGGCGGCTGTCGGGCCTGTGGTTCAGGGCGCGACTTCTGTACGTGCGCGCGGGAAGGGACATCGTTCCGCTCCTGCTTCTGACCGCGTTGGTCGTCAGCGTCGCCTGGGCGTTCAAATGGGGGGCAATCGGCAATTCGCTCGCCGCTTGGATCAAACCCGACGCCGAGTGGCCGAAGCTCGCGCAATTGACGGATTCCGCGAGCAACTGGCTCGATCACGCAGCCTTCGTCGGCGCCGGCACATTGCTGCTCGTGATCGTCAAGATCTACGCAACGATGAACCTGAAGCCGTCCGAGTTGATGGCGACGTTGCGCGGCAACTCCAAGCTCGCCGATTTCAGCGCCCAGCTCGGCTTCCGCTACAAGTTTGCCAAGGAGTTCGACGCTGCCGGCCGCGCCCTGCGCACCTCGACCAATCCGGGACTCGTCATCTTCATCGACGATCTCGATCGCTGCTCGCCGGGAAACCTCATGGAGGTGCTGGAATCCATCAACTTCCTGACCACGGCGGGTCCGTGCTTCATCTTCCTCGGCATGGACGAACCCAAGGTGGTCGAGATCATCGCCAAGCAATATGGCGACGATCAGCAGCGCGCCCGGCAATATCTGAAGAAGCTGCTCAACCTCACCGTTCCCGTGCCCGATTCAGACGTCCGCAACAGCATCGGGCTGTCGTCCGGCCACGACGTGCCGCCCGGCGGCAATTCGCCATGGCCCGACCGCATTCGAGCCGCCCTTCGCTACGTGCCCGATGTCGGGATACCGGCGATGGTGCTGATGCTGATGATCTGGCTCCTGGCCTCATGGGCGAACAATCTGCAGAATGTCGTTTCGCCTCCCACGGCGAAGCTCGAGCAAACCGCGGCAAAGCCCGCATCCGCCGCCGTCGAGGATCCCGCGCCAAGCGCCTCGAACCCGGCGCCCGATACCACGGCTGTTGCCAAGATCACCATCCCGGCACGTTCCGCCGATGAGCTCATTCTCTCCCGGCGCGTGCCGCCCTATCTCGGTCTCGCCGTCGCGCTGCTGCTCATCGCGATGCTGGGAGCCCGGCGCATGACCATGGTGCGGGAGGACAGGGTGGAGGACTCCAAGCATTTCCGCGCAGCCCTGGCGATCTGGCATCCGGCCGTGTTCGAGGCCGACCCCACGCCGCGCGGCGTCAAACGTCATCAGAACCGGCTGCGCCTCCAGGCGATGCGGCTGCGACCGGCGCACGAGGCACCCGATCTTCTGGACCAATGGTTCGGGGTCAAGCCGGCGGCAGGTGGCGGCGCCAACATCAGCGAGCCCACGCTGGTTGCGCTCGGCGGCATCGTCGCGCTGTGCGGCGACATTCCGGATTGGTCCGTGGATCCGTTTCCTGCCGTCACGCCCGAGGCGGAATCATCCAAGCGGCTCGTCCAGCAATGCGTCGGCGGGTTCGTACGGACGTTCCCCATGGATTGGCCGCCGACACCGGAGGCGATCGAGGCCTTCAGGGCGCTCCGGCGCTCCCTTTGAGACGCGCCATTCAGAACCGGCGACGGTCGGCCAGCGACTAACATCGGCGCCCTCCTTTCCCCCCAACCGACAGAGATGCCGATGCCCTCGCGAAACGTCTTCGGACTGCCCGTTCTGGCCATCCTGGTTTCAGCTTGCACCGTCACCGCCGCCGTCGCGCAGACGCGCGACGTCGCAGGCAGCCGCGACTATCCCGGCATCGGCCGGTTCACCGGCAGCGTCATCACCGGCTATGTGGTGAAGGATTTCGACGCGGCGCGGATGCAGGCGGCAGCCTTCAAGGACGGCCAGCCCACCGACCCGCGGCGGCTCGAGGGCCGCATCATCCGCATCGCCTACCGCACCAATCCCGGCCCCTCGATCCTCGAAGTGTCGCGCAATTTCGAGACGCAGCTCGCCAAGGCCGGCTTCGAGACCTTGCTGGCCTGCGACACCGACGCCTGCGGCGCCATTCCGTTCACGGAAAGCGTCGACACGCTGCCGATCCCGCAGATGTGGGTCGATGGCTTCAACTATCGCTATTATGCCGGCCGCAAGACCGAGGGCGGCCGCGAGACCTATGCCAGCGTCGTCGTCAGCCAGAACAACCAGGACATCTACGCGCAGGTCACCGTCGCCGAGCTCGGCGCGATCCAGAACAAGATGGTCGACGCTGCCGCCATGGCGAAGGGCTTGGGCGAGACCGGCCACATCGCGCTCTACGGCATCTATTTCGACACCGACAAGGCCGTGCTCAAGCCAGAGAGCCGCCCGACGCTGGAGCAGATCGCAAAGCTGCTCACCGGCCAGCCGCAGCTCAACGTCTTCATCGTCGGCCACACCGACAGCCAGGGTGCGTATGAGTACAATCTCGATCTCTCGAAGCGTCGCGCCGAAGCCGTCGCGGCCGAACTGGTAAAGAGTTTTCGCATCGCGCAGACGCGCCTGCGCACCGCCGGCGTCGGCCTGCTCGCACCCGTCGGCTCGAATGCAACGGACGCCGGCCGTGCGCTGAACCGGCGGGTGGAGCTGGTGGCGCCGTAGGGGCGACGCCTCTCTCGTCATTCCGGGGCGCGCAACGCGCGAACTATGATGCGCAATGGCGCATCTGAGAATCCATCGAGCGGCAGCATTGGTGGCGCAATGGATTCTCAGATGCGCCATTGCGCGTCATAGCTCGCGCTGACTCGTGCCCCGGAATGACGAAGGAGCGATTCATCGCGGCGATGGAACTCGTGCTGTGGATATCAGCGTATGCACGCACACGGGAACACGTGCAGATCGACGCGCTTTCGCGCAGGCCACTTCGCTCTCGCTGCGTTGCGAGAGCAACCAAGATGAACAAAATGCTTCGGCGCTCCAAATAGTTTGTTTGGGAATGCGTTGGAACCGATCTCGCAGACGACGCATATCTGCTGCGCTCGCTGCGACACAACGCTGCGCGGATTTGCCTTGCCTCGGCAGAACGCAAGTTATAACCTTCTATTTTAGGTTGTCGCCCTGCCAGCCCCGGGCGACGCTGAAGATCCAAAATAAACGGCGGGCTTTTCGGCCCGCCGTTTATTGCGGCAAAGATCTCATCAAAGGGTCGCATCGGATTTTACGAAGCGCCGGACACGACCGTCCTGCATCCGAACATCCTGCAAACGGACGTCATCGACCGATCGCGCAGCCGATTCCGCCGCCGCAGGGGGCCGCGTGACCACCGGAAAACCCGCCAAAGTCATTTGACTATGGCGCCCTGATCGACGACAAGCCCGCCATGGCCAAAAAACCTGGAACCAATCCCAAGGGCGAATTCGCCTTTTTCAACGTCTTCTACGAAGACGGCTCGCAGCGCTCCAACCGGCGCGTGCCTGCGGAGCTGCTCGGAGGCCTGGACGGCGACGAGCCCGCCCGCGGCTTCATCATGGAGCAGGACCGCGAGATCGCGGAAAAGTCCGGCCGCCCGCCAATGGCGATCAAGAACCTCGACCGGGTCGGCGCGAAGAAGAAATAGACCGACATAGGCCGGCGCTCACCAGCGCCCGCTCCGCTTGTTCCAGGCAAACAGCAGATCGGCAAACCGGTCGTATAAGAACCGCGTGAACGGCAGCGCCAAGCGATTGCCGCACAGCGCAGCAAGCCACCCCTCCCCCGGCGTCAGCCGCCACAGCGCAATCGCGACATCCGCACCGACGATCAGCCGTCCGGCCTGATCGGTCGCATGCAGGCGGCGTCTGATATCGTCGAGCGTGGCGCCAAAGCGCGCCAGCGCATCGGGTTGCTCGTTGATGTCCTTGAACTCGATTGTGCCGGCGCGCACCGCCTGAAGAAGCTTGTTGCGCTGCCAGTCGATGCCGGCATCGCAGACGGGGCAGCGGGTGTTGTACCAGACGGTGAGGTGCGTAGCGGGCATTGGGGGCTATGGTAAACGTCGGCGATCGAAACGTCACTGCGTGCCGCGGTCGCCAAAAAGAAAACGGCGGGCATTTGCCCGCCGCTTTTTTGGATGGATGCCCGGGTCGAGCCCGGGCACGACGATCCTAATTAATTATCCAAGAAGCTCCGCAGCTTCCGCGACCTTGACGGGTGCTTCAGCTTCCGCAGCGCCTTCGCTTCAATCTGGCGAATACGCTCGCGCGTCACCGAGAACTGCTGGCCGACCTCTTCCAGCGTGTGGTCGGTGTTCATGCCGATGCCGAAGCGCATGCGCAGCACGCGCTCTTCGCGCGGGGTGAGCGAGGCCAGCACGCGCGTGGTGGTCTCGCGCAGGTTCGACTGGATCGCGGCGTCGATCGGGAGGATCGCGTTCTTGTCCTCGATGAAATCGCCGAGATGCGAATCCTCTTCGTCACCGACCGGCGTCTCGAGCGACAACGGCTCCTTGGCGATCTTGAGGACCTTACGGACCTTTTCGAGCGGCATGCCGAGCTTCTCGGCGAGCTCTTCCGGGGTCGGCTCGCGGCCGATCTCGTTGAGCATCTGGCGGCTCGTGCGCACGATCTTGTTGATCGTCTCGATCATGTGCACGGGGATGCGGATGGTGCGCGCCTGGTCGGCGATCGAGCGGGTGATCGCCTGCCGGATCCACCACGTGGCGTAGGTCGAGAACTTGTAGCCGCGGCGGTACTCGAACTTGTCGACCGCCTTCATCAGGCCGATGTTGCCTTCCTGGATCAGGTCGAGGAACTGCAGGCCGCGGTTGGTGTACTTCTTGGCGATCGAGATCACGAGGCGGAGGTTGGCTTCCACCATCTCCTTCTTGGCCTGGCGGGCTTCGCGCTCGCCCTTCTGCACGGAGTGCACGATCTTGCGGAACTCGACGATCTCGAGACCGGTGAGGGCTGCGAGCTGATGCACCTCGTGGCGAAGGTCCTTGATGCGGTCCTTCTCGTGATGGACGAAATTCTTCCAGCCCTTGGCCGAGAGCTTCGAGACCCGGTTGAGCCAGCGCGGATCGAGCTCCGAGCCGGTGTAGTTGCGCAAGAAGTCCTCGCGCGCGACGCCATGGCTGTCGGCGAGGCGCATCAGGCGGCCCTCGTGCGAGACGAGGCGCTTGTTGATGTCGTAGAGCTGCTCGACCAGTGAATCGATGCGGGCCTGGTTCAGGCGCAGCGACTTCACCTCGACGATGATCTCGTCCTTCAGCTTCTTGTACTTGCGCTCCTGGTGCGGCGAGAGCGACTCGTTCTGGAGCTGGTTCTGGATGTCCTGCTCCTGAAGCTTGCGCAGCTTCTTGTAGCTGTCGGCGATCTTGTCGAAGATCTCGACGACCTTCGGCTTGAGCTCGGCCTCGATCGCCGCGAGCGACATCTGGTTCTCGAACTCGTCGTCGTCCATGTCGGACTCGGCGGCGGCTTCGGCCGGATCCTTCTCCTCGCCGCCTTCGACGCCGCCGGCGCCGGGCTGCGCGGCACGGAACGGGGTCGGCGACGGCGGCGCGGCGGGCGGCGCAACGAGCGACGGCGCGCCCACTGCGGCCGCGGCCTGGCCGCCTTCGGCGGGCGCTTCGCCGTTCTCGGCGTTGGGACCGCCGATCATCGCGGTGTTCATGCCGGCCTTGGCGTCGGGCCCGGCATAGGTCGCTTCGAGATCGATGATGTCGCGGAGGAAGATCTTGCCTTCGTTGAGTTCGTCGCGCCAGATGATGATGGCCTGGAAGGTCAGCGGGCTTTCGCACAGGCCTGCGATCATCGCCTCGCGGCCGGCCTCGATGCGCTTGGCAATCGCGATTTCGCCCTCGCGGGAGAGCAGCTCGACCGTGCCCATCTCGCGCAGGTACATGCGCACGGGATCGTCGGTGCGCTCGCCCGGCTCGCTCTTCTTGACCTCGGTGACGGCCTTCTGGGTGACCTCGACGAGCTCGTTGTCGGTCTCGTCCTCGCCGCCCTCGTCCTTGTCGTCCTCGGCCTCGCTATCGTCGGCCTCGGTGACGTTGATGCCCATGTCCGAGAGCATGGACATGATGTCCTCGATCTGCTCGGGCGAGGTCTGGTCGGACGGCAAAACTTCGTTGAGCTGATCGAAGGTCACGAAGCCGCGCTTCTTGGCCTGCTTGATCATCTTCTTCACTGCCGCGTCGGACAGATCGAGCAACGGCGAGGGCGCGTCCTGGGAATCCTTCTCGGGAGCATCCGCTGCCTTGTCGTCTTTTTCCTTGTCTTTCGCCTGCAGCGTCTTTGCCTTGGTGGCCATCCATTGCTCCTAAACGCGTTTCAAACAGACGTTCGCCGCGCCTGCCCGAAATCACTTGAACCTGTTGCTCGACGCTCTCGCTTCGCCAGATCTCGACACGGAAAGGGCGGCGCGAACTCTTGTCGCCACCCCAACCTTCTCTCGCCGGATTTGCCTAACGCTTCGTGAGCCTCTTTGTCGCAGCGGATGCAGGTGAAGTGCCAACAGCGATTGCGCGGATTTATTCCTGACGCGTCTGTTCTGCCTGCGGCCGCCTGGGGGCCAAAGTGCTACAAGACCGTTAAGCCTCGATTAACCCTGTTTTTGCCGCCAAACCTTGGATTTGGCGAGTCTTTTAGCGGTTCCGGCCCCGGCCGTCCGCATGATTCTTTCATCACATGCTCTTCTGGAACCGGCCCGACAGCTCGCCAAAACCCTCGATCAGGGCCTCGGTGCCGTCGACTTCGCCTATCCGAGCCTTGACGTCACGCAACCACGCCATATTGGCCTCGCTGGGGTCTTCCCCCAAGGCCAGCTCGGCGTCTTTCAGCTCTCTAAGTAGTGAATGGTACTGCCGATGCAAGGCGACCAGCTGATGCCAGGTGGAGAGAACGTCGTCCCGCGCCGCGCCCTCGCGGGCGCCCCACACCGCCTGGGTCGTGATACCGCTCTCAACCCTTTGAAGAAGCTGTGAAAATCCGCCCTTCTCGATGTCGGATCGCATCTTCTCGGCCTGCTCGGACGGATCGGGGCTGTGGTGATGGTCGTTGGCGAACGCCGCGATGATGCCGGCCCGGAGCTTGTGGGCCTCCGGATGGGCCAATTCCAGGGCGGCCACCTCCTCCAGATGGTCATGCAGCAGCCAGGGGTGGTTGATCAGGATTTGCAGAATCAGCGCTTCGCGGCGGGAAATGGCGCTGCGTTGGCCCTTCATGATCGGGCTTGTGGCCAGCTGGGCGCTGGCCGCCTGGTAGGGGCCGGACGGCAGCACAACGGGTCCGGGCGCACCGCGGCGCCCTCCACCAAATCCCTGGCCGCCGAATCGATTCGCCTGTCCCCCGCCGCGCGGCTGGAATTGGCGGCCCCCGGAATTGCCGCGGAAATTGCCCCGACCGGCAAAGCCGCCGCGGCCGCCTTCGGGGGCAAAGGTGCGCTGGAGCCGCTCGGCGAGATCCTGGCGATAATAGCGCCGGACCACCTCGTCGCGGATGCCGTTGGAAAGCTCCTTGATGCGCGCCTCCAGCGCGGCGCGGCGCTCGGGCGTGGCGAAATTGCCGCCTTCGAGCTCGCGCGACCAGATCATGTCGGCGAGCGGACGCGCCGCCGCGATCACCTCCTCGATCGCGCCGCGGCCGCCGGAGCGCGCGAGATCATCGGGGTCCTGGCCTTCCGGCAGCAGCGCAAAGCGCAGGCTCTTGCCGGGGCTGAGGAACGGCAGCGCGAGGTCGGCGGCACGATAGGCCGCCTTCTGCCCGGCCTTGTCGCCGTCGAAGCAGAGGATCGGCTCATCCGCCATCTTCCAGAGCAGCGCGAGCTGATTTTCGGTCAGCGCGGTGCCGAGCGGCGCGACCGTGCCGGCGAAGCCGGCGGTCACCATGGCGATGACGTCGACATAGCCTTCGACCACGATCAGGGCGCTGCCATTGTGGGACGCGGCGCGCGCGGTCTGGTGGTTGTAGAGATTGTCGCCCTTGTGGAAGAGCGGCGTCTCCGGCGAGTTCAGATATTTCGCCGCAACGTCCTTCTCCAGCGCGCGCCCGCCGAAGGCGATGACGCGGCCGCGCAGATCGGTGATCGGAAACATCACGCGGTCGCGGAAGCGGTCATAAGGCACCGGGATGTCGTCGCCGCCGACGAGCAGGCCGGTCTCGACCATGTCCTCGACGGAGACACCGAGCTTGCCGAGATGCTCCTTCAGCGCAAAGCGGTCGGGCGACGCATAGCCGAGGCGGAACTGCAATTGCGTCGCCGGCGAGATCGCGCGGTCGGCGAGATAGCCGCGCGCCTTGGCGCCGAGCCGCGAGGCCAGCGTTTCGGCAAAGAACTTCGCCGCGAGATCCATGACGTCGTGCAGCGTGCGGCGCCGCTGCTCGTGCCGCGCCGCATCCGGCGTCACCGCCGGCAGCGGCAGCCCCGCCATGTTGGCAAGCCGCTCCACGGCCTCCGCGAACGGCAGGCCGTCGGTCTCCATCACGAAGGTGATGATGTCGCCGTGCTTGCCCGAGGAGAAGTCGTGGTAAAATCCCTTCTGGTCGTTGACGTAGAAGGACGGCGTCTTCTCCTGCTGGAACGGCGACAGCCCCTTCCACTCCCGCCCCGCCTTCTTCAGCTTGACGTGCTTGCCCACGACTTCGGAGACCGAAAGCCGGGCACGCAGCTCGTCGAGGAATTGGGGTGTGAAGCGCATGGGATGTGTGTAGCGCGAAACCGTGTGAGTCGGGCGAAGGATCAGGCATATAGGTGCGGCTTGGCTAAAAGTCAGGTTTGTCAGGCTTATCCGGCTTATTCGACCTATGCACAGGCAGCGTCGTCATCCCGAGGAGTCCGTCACCCTGATGCGCTCGCCTCTTCGGCGAGCCTCAAAGGGCGACGGCCCGGCTGCATCCGGGCCGATTCATCCTTCGAGGCTCACACTGCTTTGCAGTGTGAGCGCCTCAGGATGACGGAACAAAGGACCTGGAATGACGGGAAAAGCTTGAACCCGGCCCGGTTCCACGCTTCCATGGGCCATGTTCAGGACGTTTCGAGGCGGCCATAGCGGGGGTTGGCGCGTCACCTCGATTTCGCCCGTGACGGGCGAACCCCTGCCCTTCATGCCGGCGCTGTCGGTCACCGACAGCGACGCGGTGTCGTTGCCGCAGGTGCCCTCGCGCAACGCCTGGCGGCTGATCGGCGTCCCCAGTTCGCTGCGCTACACCGAGCGTGCCGAGAAGCAGCAGCTCGTCGCCGTGCAGGCCGGGCTCGGCCGGATCGAGGCAACCAGCGCCGCACTGATCCCGATCCGCAAGTCGCAGGCCTGGTGGGAGCTGACGCAGGAAGAGCGGCGCAGGATCTTCGAGGACAAGTCGCACCACATCGCCAGCAGCCTGCGCTTCCTGCCCGCGATCGCACGCCAGCTCTATCACTGCCGCGACCTCGGCGGGCCCTTCGACTTCCTCACCTGGTTCGAGTTCGCCCCCACGCACGCCTCGCTGTTCGAGGAGCTGGTCGCGATGCTCAGGCGGACCGAGGAGTGGACTTATGTGGAGCGCGAGGTCGACGTCCGCGTGGTGAAGGAAGTGCTGTCGGCGTAGTCCACGATGACGGTGCGCTCCCTCGCCCCGTTCTTACGGGGCCGCGACGAGCTTCGCTCGCGCTGAGAGGGTCGGGGTGAGGGGCGTCTCTCCACACGCGCGACTGCCGCGAGACCTGTACCCCCCTCACCCGGATCGCAAGAGCGATCCGACCTCTCCCCGCAAGCGGGGAGAGGTGAAGACGCTAGTGCTCGAGGAAGCGGCCAGATTCGATGCGCGGCAGATCGGTGACGGGCCAGTTGTAGATATAGGTCCAGGCCTTGCCTGTGGTGCCGTCGGGCCGCGTCACGTCGACCAGCTTGCGCAGATATTCGGTCGGCTCCGGAAAGCCCTCGCCGCAGGCCTCATACATGTCGAGCTCGCGCAGCAGTTCGTCGGGCACGTGAAGACGGAACAGCTCGCCATGGACGATCTCGGAGGTCCCGTCCGACAGCAGCAATCCCGGATAATGCTTCACCAGCACGAGCCTGCCGCGGCAGGTCGCGTCCCCCAGGAAATCCGCATGGCCCGCGAGCAGCCGCGCCATCGGATGGTCGAAGCCGCGCATCAGGGTGCCGTAGACGAAGAGACGATCGGAGGTCATGGAGGTGTCTATAGCCGCCAATTGTGCGGAACGACAGCGCTACACATTCGATGTCGTCCTGGCTTTCGCCAGGACGACATGAGGAGGCATTGTGCCCGCCACCGTCATTGCGAGGAGCTCTTGCGACGAAGCAATCCAGACTACCGCTGCGGAGGCCCTCTGGATTGCTTCGCTGCGCTCGCAATGACGTGAATGGCGCAACACCTCACCCCGCCTTCACGACCTCGTCGCTCACCACCTCGAACTTCTTCAACTCCATCCGGCCGAAGCTCGTCGACAGCGCGACGTCGGCGGCGTCGCGCCCTGTCGCCATCAGGATGCGGCCGATGCGGGGGACGTTGTGGCGGGCGTCGAAGGTGAACCATTTGCCGGACAGCCAGGCCTGAAACCAGCCGGAAAAATCCATCGGGGACGGATCCGGCGGAATGCCGATGTCGCCCATATAGCCGGTGCAGTAGCGCGCCGGGATTCCCATGCAGCGGCAGAGCGCGACGGCCAGATGCGCGAAGTCGCGGCAGACGCCGGTCTTCTGCTCGTAGACGTCGTGCGCCGACTTCATGTGATGGGCGTGCTCGTAGCCGAAGGTGACGTGCTTGTGCACGAATTCGGTGATGGCAGCGACACGATCCCAACCAGGCTTCGTCTTGGCGAACAGCGACCAGGCGATGTCGGTGAGCTTGTCGGTCTCGCAATAGCGGCTCGGCATCAGGTAGAGCATCAGCTCGTTCGGCAGTTGCTCGATTGGGATCTGCTGCGCGTCCGGCATCACCTCGTCGGGCAGGCCGGTGTCGCGCACCAGCGCGCGGCCCTTCAGCGTCACGCCGCCGGCGGGCGCGACGAGGCGGCCGCACACATTGCCGAAACTGTCGTGATAGAAGCGGATCGGGACGTCGGGCTCCGCAACCACCGTCTCAGTGCCGAGGATGTCGGCCTGCCGCGAGGGGTGGATGTTGAGCATGATCACCATCGGTGTCGGCTGTGCTGCCGCGTAGGCGATCTCGAAGCCGACCCTGATGTCCATCTATAAGACCTCCGCTATAAGACCTCTGCTTCCAGCTCCTGATCGTTGTCCTGGTCGTCCGAGACCACCTTGATGTTCACGTCCATGGCTTCGAAGGCGTCCCCGGAGCCGATATAGACGCCGTGCAGCGGGATCGCCTGGCGCGGATCGCGGGCGACCGCGACACGGATGAGGTCGCGGGTGCCGACGATTCCGTTGGTCGGATCGAACTCGATCCAGCCCGCGCTCGGCAGATAGACCTGGACCCAGGCATGCGTCGAACCACCGCCGACATGACGCTGCTCGATATCCTCCGGCACGAAGATGTAGCCGGAGACGAATCGCGCGGCGATGCCGAGATGGCGCAGCGCCTCGATCATAAACAGCGCGTAGTCCCGACAAGTTCCTGTGCCGGACTGCAAAGTATCGAGCGGATGCTGCGTGCCCAGCTCGTGGCGCTTGCGGTATTTGAACTGCTCGCGGATGCCGTGGGTCATGCCGCTCAGGATCTTGAAGGTCGGCGTCGGCGCGTCCTCGTCGAGAAAGCCGCGTGCCCACTCCGCGATCTCGCCGTCAGGGTCGGTATATTGCGGCGTGATGTACTGGACGAGGTCGGGAAACTCCTCGTCGGCATAGGCGAACGGATAGAAATAGGCGGGATCGTCCGGCGTCAGCGCGAACTCCTCCACCGGGTTGTGCTCGACGGTGACGTGCCAGTCGAAGATCAGCGCGTCCGCGCGCTCGTCGAAATTCGCGATCGCGACCGAATTGCCGAACACGTCGTGGATCCAGTGCAGCGACATCGGCTCGGGCGAGATCTCGAGCCTGGAGTCGAGCACGCGCAGATCATGCCCGTCGCGCGGCCGCAGCATAATCCTGTGTTCGCCGAACGCCACGGGGCGGTTGTAGCGATATTCGGTCTTGTGATGAATCGTCAGCAGCGGCATCGTCAGGCGATCATGGTGATTTCGGGCGGATCAATCTATAGCATTCTCGCCCGATTCTGGGGGCGACTGCTTCTTCCATAGGCAATCTGGATGGCTTTAGACACAGCCGACGCGGCCGATCAACTCCTCGGCGAGGGCGACATTCCCCCAGTGCATGAGGTCAATGCGCGGGGGACATCGCCCTTCCTGCTCACCGCGGATCATTACGGGCGGGTGCTGCCCCGCGCGCTCGGCGATCTCGGCGTCGCCGAGGACGAGCTGACGCGGCACATCGCCTGGGACATCGGCATCGCCGGCGTCGCCGAGCGGCTCGCGAAAATGCTCGACGCCCACCTGATCGCGCAGCGCTATTCGCGGCTCGTGATCGACTGCAACCGTCCGCCGGGCGCCGTCAGCTCGATTCCCGTGATCTCCGAGGCCACGGCGATCCCGCGCAACGAGGGGATTTCGGAGCAGGAGCGCAAGGCACGACGGCGGGAGATCTTCGAGCCTTATCATCACCGCATCGACGCCGTCATCGGCCGCCGCGTGCACGACAAGCTGCCGACCGTGCTGGTGTCGCTGCACAGCTTCACGCCGGTCTATGCCGGCGTCGCGCGGCCCTGGCACATCGGCGCGCTCTACAACCGTGACAGGGTACTGCCGCACCTCCTGCTCAGGCACCTGCGCAGCGAGAGCGATCTCATCGTCGGCGACAACGAGCCCTATGCCGTGAACGACCTCACCGACTACACCATCCCCGTGCACGGCGAAGCCCGCGGCCTCGTCAACACCGGCATCGAGATCCGCCAGGATCTGATCGCGGACCAGTCCGGCCAGCAGCAATGGGCGGAGCGGCTGGCTAGGATATTTGCGGAGATCGAGCTGGAGTTGAAGGCGGAGCAGCTGGCGTAGCCAGCCAAGCCGACGGTGCGCTCCCTCGCCCCGCAAGCGGGGAGAGGTGAAGGTCAACCACCCCGCGCCACGACAAACAGCGCGAGCGCGGCGAAGATCGCGGCGATCCCCGCAGCACGAAGGGGGCTCGAATGCGGGCTACTTCGCCCTGGTCAGCGCCAGCCAGATGCCGCCGCCGATCATGAAGCCGCCGGAGACGCGCGACATCATGCGTGTGCGGCGGGCCGAGAAAAATTTTCGGGCGCGCCCTGCTGCGATGGCATAGAGCGCATCCGTCATCGCCGCCGTCACCATGAAGGTGGCCCCGAGCAGCGCGACCTGCGGGAAGTGGTCACGGTTCATGTCCATGAACTGCGGGATGAAGGCGCCGAAGAACACCAGCACCTTCGGATTCGACAACAGCACCAGGAAACCTTGCAGGAAGAAGCCGCCGCGCGGCGGCGCCGGCGGCTCGTCGACATTGACGCCTTCGACCGGCGCCCAGATCAGCCTGATGCCGAGCCAGACCAGATAGGCGGCGCCGGCAAAGCGCACCCAGTCGAACCAATAGCCCATCGTCGCCATCAGCGAGGTCAGGCCGACCGCGACGATGCCGATAACGATCGCGAGGCCGGCCTGCGCGCCCAGGACATTGGTCAGCGCCGCGCGGGTGCCATGGCGCAGGCCGTTGGCGATGACGAGGGTCACGATCGGACCCGGCAGCAGCGCCAGCGCAATGCAGGCGGCGACGAAGGCGAGATAGGCTTGCATGGACATCATGGCGAGGACTCGCTGAGGGCGGTTTGGCGCATTAATGCACGGCGGAAGCGGGAACGGAAGCGGGGCGATTGTGTCCGCGGCGATTCCGGGTTCGACGCTGACGCGTCGCCCAGGACTGACGGCGGCACTTGACATGCAACCATTTGGTTGCCTATTATCGCGGCCATGGACGAAGTCTTCAAAGCGCTCGCCGATGCATCCCGACGGTCGCTGCTGGACAGGCTTCACGCCCGCAGCGGACAGACACTGAACGAGCTCTGCGAAGGCCTCGCGATGACGCGCCAGGCCGTCACGAAACATCTTGTCATTCTGGAAGAGGCCAATCTGGTCACGGCGATCAGGCACGGCCGCGAGAAGCTGCACTATCTCAACCCGATGCCGATCCATCAGATCGGCGAACGCTGGATCAGGAAATTCGAGCGCGGCAAGCTCGCCGCGCTCAGCGAGTTGAAACGCCAGTTGGAGAAGCGCGATGAGTAAGCCGCAATTCGTCTACGTCACCTATATCGAGACCACGCCGGAAAAACTGTGGGAGGCGCTGACATCGAGCGAATTCACCAGGCAATACTGGTTCGGCGCCGAGGTCAGGTCCGACTGGAAGGTCGGTTCCCCCTTCGCGCTGCTGCTCGACGGCGAGACCACCGATTCCGGCGAAATCCTCGAAGCCGATCCGCCGCGGCGGTTGTCCTACAGCTTCAAGCACCAGAAGTACGAGGAGCTGCGCGGCGAACCGATCTCGCGGGTGGTCTTCACCATCGAACCGTTCGGCTCGCTCGTGCGTTTGACCGTGCTGCACGACGGCTTCATCGAAGGCGGAAAGTATCTCGGGGCCGTCTCCAATGGCTGGCCGGCGATCCTGTCCGGGCTCAAGAGCCTCCTGGAGAGAGGCAAAGTGCTCGCCATCCCGCGCGCGGCGCTCAACAAGGGATTCGACGCGAAATGAACCTCGATCAATTCAAGCCGCTCACGGTCTACACCATCTACATCGCTGCAACGCCCGAGAAGGTGTGGGAAGCGCTGACCTCGGCCGAGTTCAGCCGCCAATACTTTTTCGGCAATGCCGTGGAAGTCGAGCCGCGGCTCGGCGGCGCGTTCGTCGTGCGCACGCCGGACGGTGCCCTGCACATCAGCGGCGAGGTGCTCGCATACGATCCGCCACGGAGGCTGTCCGTCACCTTCAACGTCAACTGGCCTGAGCTGATCGAGAAGCTCGGACCGACTCTCGTGACCTATGACATCGAGCCGGTCGGCGACGCGGTCCGGCTCACCATGAGCGAAGGCCACGACCGGCCGCTCAGCGACGACATTCTCTCCGGCGGCCGCTCGGGCTGGCCCGCGATCCTGTCGAGTCTCAAGAGCGTGCTCGAGACCGGCAAACCGCTCGTGGTCAAGATGGGTCCACCGCAGCGCATGCTCGACGCCTTGAAGGCGATGGGGATCAAGACGCCGTAGGACACTGTCGTCCTGGACAAGCGTAGCGAAGCGGAGCGCTGATCCAGGACCCATTACCGCCGAATAGAATTTTGCGAAGGCTGGTCATGGCCAGCTCCCGCCAAACTCCTCCCTCGGGTAATGGGTCCTGGCTTTCGCCAGGACGACTACACCGGCGCCACGATACGGCGATAGAGATGCCACGTCGCATGCCCGAGCACCGGCAGCGTCACGATCAACCCGAGGAGATAGGGCAGCGCCGACACGATCAGCAGCAACACGATCACGGCCGCCCAGCCGATCATCGCCAGCGGGCTCATGACGACCGCGCGCACGCTCGTCACCATCGCGGTGACGAAATCGACCTCGCGCTCGAGCAGCAGCGGAAACGACACCACGGTCAGCGAGAACAGGACCAGCGACAGCGCCGCGCCGACGGCGTTGCCGATGGCGAGGAACAGCAAGCCTTCATTGGTGGTCAGCACTACTGTCATGAATTCCTGGAGGCTGGAGAAGGAGGCGTGCAGGCCGAGCAGCAGCGCAATCAGGAGCCGCACCTGGTACATCCAGACCACGAACACGAACAGGGTGACGAAGGCCATCCAGCCGATCTCGCTGCGCGAGCGCACCGTGGCCCAGATCGCGGCAAACGACACCGGCTCGCCACGCTCGCGGCGACGACTGACCTCGTAGAGACCGATCGCCACGAAAGGCCCGATCAAGGCAAAGCCAGCCGCAAGGGGATAGACCAGATAAAGCATGCCAAACGCGGTGAGGCACAGCATGATGGCGATACCGCCGCCGGCATAGAGCGCGCCGAAGCAGAGGCCGTAGAGCGGCAGCGCCTGAAAATCCCGCAAGCCCTCGACCAGAGCCTCCGCGATGTCGAAGGCCGTGACCGGCCGCACCACCGGATCGACTTTGCCCGAGATGGACATCAGCTTCCTCCGCACATCGACGCGATCTCCGCCGCGCTCACTCTGACCGGGATATTAGCGCCGCCGCGCGCACGCGCAACGTAATGCCGAGGTGGCGGCAGCGGCCACGCCGGGCCTCTTCTGAAAAGCCGCTGTGCCGGCGGCTCGAAATCTTTGCTCTCCGGTGCGATTTTCGAGCCGATGCCTATGGACTGGGCTGACGAACGTGCCGCAGATTGTACCTCCTGACAAACACGCGCGATGAGCCGCACGGACCGCCCCACCGATGAGCCTGCGTACCCGGCTACTGATCCTCGTCATCGCGGCCACGCTGGTGCCGGCGATCCTCGTCGGCTTGCGTTTCGTGCAGAACCGGAGCAGCGAGATCAACGCCGCCCTGGCCAATCTGGCTGCGTCGGCCGACGACATTGCAAGTGATCTCGACGAGAAGATTCAGGGCACCGCCCAGCTTCACTACGGTCTGGCCCGCGCCCGCGATCTCGACACGCGCGACAAGGCGGCGTGCTCGGCGTTTCTGTCGGACGTGCGCGAAGAATATCCCCAGTTCACCGGCATCCTGACCATCGATCCGGACGGCAGCCTGTTCTGCGACTCGCTGCGGACCAACCGCACCCTCGATCTGACCGATCGCGCCTATTTCAAGCAGGCCCTGGTCTCGCGCGGCGGCGTCGCGCTGGAGCCGGTGTTCGGCCGCCTGACCGGAATGTCGGTGCTCCAGATCGCATATCCCGTGCGATCGGAAGCGGGCGCGCTGAAGCTCGTCCTGCTCGCCTCCTTCAACCTGAACAAATTCGCGGAGTATCACCATAAGCGACTGCTCACCGAGAAGGAGATCCTGCTCGTCGACGGCAAGGGTACGGTCCTCGTCGCCCCCAAGGGAAGCAGCTGGAGCGAGCCCGTCGGCGCGTCGATCGCGGGGTCCGACCTGTTCCGCTTCGCTGCAACGCCCGATCGCGAGGCGTTTCGAGAGGTGGCCGATCGCGCGGGCCGCACGCAGGTCTGGGCCGTCGCCCGCTCGCCTTCGATCCGGAAGGCCGGCCTCTACATCATGGTCGGACGGTCCAAGGACGGACTGGTCGCGGCGGCGAACCGCCGGCTCTACGAGGACATGGCGATCCTTGCGGTGGCCTCGTTGCTGCTGCTGGCCGGTGTATGGATCCTCGCGACGGTGGGCGTCGGGCGCCAGGTCGGACGGCTCGCCACCATGGCGAAGAGGCTCGGGCTCGGCGATCTCAGCGCGCGGATTCCGCCTCCCCATCCGCGCGGCGAGCTGGGCGGATTGATGACCCTGCTCAACGGCACCGCGGAGTCGCTCGAGCAGCAACGCGCCGCCATCGCCGACCTCAGCCACAAGCTCAGCCAATCGCAGAAGATGGAAGCGATGGGCCAGCTTACCGGTGGCGTGGCGCACGATTTCAACAACCTCTTGACCGTCATTCTCGGCAACTCGGAGCATCTTGCCGACAGGCTGGCGGGAAACACGGAATTGCACCGGATCGCCGGCGACATCGCGACCGCCGCCGAGCGCGGCTCCGACCTGACACGGAGCCTGCTCGCATTCGCGCGCAAGCAGCCCCTGAGGCCGAGAGAGATCGACATCGGCGAGAAGGTTCTCGGCATGGAGCAGCTTTTGCGTCGGACCCTGGGCGAGCACATCGAGTGCAGCTTCGTGCTCCAACCCGATTTGTGGTTGACCAGTGTCGATCCCAGCCAGTTGGCGACAGCCCTGCTCAATCTGGTGCTCAACGCGCGCGACGCGATGCCGGAAGGCGGCAGACTGACGGTCGAGGTATCCAACAACTCGCTCTGTGAATCCGACCTCGACGTCAACGGCGAGCCGCGGCCCGGCGACTACGTCATGGTGGCCGTGACGGATACCGGCAGCGGCATGACCGCAGAAGTGGCGGGCCGCGCGTTCGAGCCGTTCTTCACCACCAAGGAGATCGGCAAGGGGACCGGCCTCGGCCTGAGCATGGTCTATGGGTTCGCGCAGCAATCCGGCGGACTTGTGCAGTTGCAGTCCCAACCGGGACAAGGCAGCATCGTCAGGCTGTTCTTTCCGCGTATTGCAGCGGCGCTGAACGCGGCTCCGCCGCCCGCGGAGCGGATCATCGTCCCCGACGGAAGCGAGACCATTCTCGTCGTCGAGGACGACGACATGGTGCGGGCCTACGTCGAGAGCGAGCTCAAGACGCTCGGCTACCGCGTCATCGCGACGTCGAACGGGCCCGCGGCGCTGGAAGTGCTGCGCCAGCCCGGGGATATCCACTTGCTGTTCACCGACGTCGTGATGCCCGGCGGCATGTTCGGGCCGGAGCTTGCGAGGCAAGCAACCGCTCTGCGGCCCGATCTCAAGGTGCTCTTCACCTCCGGCTACACCCAAAATCCCGTCAAGACGCCTGACGGGCTCGGCGACGCCCGCATTCTGACCAAGCCGTTCCGGCGGCAGGATCTTGCCCCGATGCTGCGGTCGGCCCTGTCGGCGCCGTCGCGATAGTCAGGATGCAGACGCGAGCAGAACTGCGATACCAAGATTGGCCGCGAACAGTGCCGCGTCGATGACGAAGATCCTGAGCATCGGGCCCTTCAGCACGGGCCAGTAGGCCACCCCGACCCGCCCTCCGCGCATCAGGACCGGCAGGTTGTAGGCGAACTGGCTGAAGTGGCAGGCGGCAAAGAACAGGAACAGCGCAAGCTGCGCTTCGACCGGCTGGAAGAAGAACGGACGCGCCACCAGAAGATAGAACGACAGCAGCCCGATCGGCAGATTGATCCCGCCCAGGAACGCCACGCTGGCCGCCAGGGTCGGCGCGATTGGATTGCCGCGCTCTTCCCGCGGCAGCAATATCTTCAGCGTGTTACGCTGGGCGACGCTGAACTGGATGAAGGCGCCGACGAACCAGAGCGCGTTGAGAAGCAGAACGATATCCGAAAGGCGCATGTCTATTTTCCGTAAAAGGCTTCGCTGCGCACCACGCGGCCGGCAGCGTCGAAGTCCATGAATTCGCTGGCGCGGGTGTCGCCGAGCTGCCACCACAACGTCAGGCGCGCGATCGCCTCGTCCCAGCTCCAGCTCAAAATCTTCAGGTCGGCGCTTTCGATGTGACCATAGGCCTTGCGCCAATAGGTGCGGATATTCTCGGCGCCCGCGACGACCGGAGAACCGGTCAGCGTCAGCGCCAGAGGGCTGCGCATCTGCGCATCGTCGGCAAAATGCGCGACGACCGCATCGATATCGACCTTGCACCAGCTCGCGCACCATGCCGCGACAAAGCGTTCGGCGACTGCGCGGTCCATTGTCTGTGCGCCCATGAGGCGGCCCTCCCCGGCTCGTTGCCGGGAAAGTGGCAAAGCTTGCGCCTCATGTCAACTATGTTGACTTTAGACTTGTCAATTGGTGTCGGCGATCGTCCCCATGACCGCCATCCATGCCGCCGCCCCCGGCGCCCCGACGCGATCGAACGCCTCGCGCAAAACCTTGCGCTCGTGATCCGATGCCTTTTGCTCGATACGTCGCCCGGCCTCCGTCAGGCGCAACAACTTGGAGCGATGCTGCTCGGGTGCTCGCTTCGATGTCAGCAGCCTGCGCTCCAGCAGCAGATTGAGCGGCCGATTCAGGGCTTGCTTGGAAATGCCGAGGATCTCTATCAGCGCGCCGATCGCGATATCAGGCCGACGCGCCACCACGTAGAGGATGCGATGGTGCGGGCGCGACAGGCCCTGCTTCGCAAGATATTCGTCGGCCTCCAGCGTCATCCCGCGCCAGCCGTAATACATGAGCTCCAGCGCCGCATCGAGATCGTGCAGCTTCGGAAGTGAGGAGCGGTGAAGCCCCGCAGCTTGAGACGTCTTTGGCATTGTCTGAAAGAGCCTAACCCTTCGCCCGCAGCTCGCGCCGCAGCACCTTGCCTGTTGCGGTCATCGGCAGCGTCTCGGCGAACTCGACGAAACGCGGATATTCGTGAGCTGCGAGCTGCACCTTGACGAACTCCTGGATCTCGCGCGCGAGCGCGTCGCTGCCGGCGAAGCCGGGGCGCAGCACGATCCAGGCCTTGATCGACTCGGTGCGGATCGGATCGGGAATGCCGACCACCGCCGCCATCGCCACCGACGGATGCTTCATCAGCGTATGCTCGATCTCGGAGGGGCCGACACGGTAGCCGGCGGTGGTGATGACGTCGTCCTCGCGGCTGACATACCAGAAATAACCGTCCTCATCCTGCACGCCGAGATCGCCGGTCAGCAAAAATTCGCCGGCATATTTCTTCGCCGTCGCCTCCGGATTGCGCCAGTACTCGATCATCGTGCACGGGCACGGCTGGCGCACGCCAATGATGCCGCGCTGCCCGCGTGGTTGCTCCTCGCCCTTGTCGTTGACGATGCGGACATCGAAGCCCGGCGTCGCCCGGCCCATCGAGCCCGGGCGGATCGGAAACAGGTTGGAGTTGCTGCCGATCACGAGATTGCACTCGGTCTGGCCGAATACCTCATGCGCGTCGATGCCGAAGGTCTCGCGCACCCAGCCCAGAAGCTCGCCGCCGAGCGATTCACCGCCCGTAAAAATGCTGCGCAGCTTGACGCCCGCATGCTTCACGCCGGCCTGCCGCATCAGCTTCAACGCGGTCGGCGGCAGGAAGACGTTGCGGACACCGAGATCGGCCATCATCTGCATCGCCGCCTGCGGTTCGAACTTGCGGGCACGATGCCCGACCAGCGGAATGCCGTGATACCAGAACGCGAACAGGCCGTTGACGAGGCCGCCGATCCAGGCCCAGTCCGCCGGCGTCCACATCAGGTCGCCGGGGCGCGGCAGGAAGTTGTGGCACATCTCGACATTGGGCAGATGGCCGAGCACGACGCGATGGGCGTGCAGCGCGCCCTTGGGATTGCCGGTCGTGCCTGAGGTGTAGATGATCAGGGCGGGATCGTCGGCCGAGGTGTCAACCAGCGTGAAGTCGGGCGATGCCGCCCTCACCGCATGCCAAAATGATCTGGTGCCCGCGGGCGCGGCCTCACCGACCACGTAAATGGTCTTCAGGTCCGGCAGACGGTCGCGGATCTTCGCGAGCTTCTCCCAGCCGCCCTCGTCGGTGACGATCGCCTTGGCCTGCGAATTCGACAGCCGGAATTCCAGCGCGTCCTCGCCGAACAGCGCGAACAGCGGGATCGAGATCAGGCCTGCGCGGAACGCCGCCATATGCACGATCGGCAGTTCCAGCGATTGCGACAGGAACACCGCGACGCGATCGCCGCGGCTGAGCCCATCCGCCTTCAGCACATTGGCGAAGCGACGCGACATCTCCGCGACCTCGTCGAAGGACGTGCGCGTGGTCGCACCGTTCTCATCGACATAGACCAGCGCAAGCCGGCCCGTGCCGTCGGCATGGCGGTCGCAGCAGGCTTCCGCCATGTTGAAGCGCGCGGGGATGTCCCAGCGAAAGTTGCGATAGAGCTCGTCGTAGGTTCTGGCTTCGGTGAGCATGGTCGTTTCCCGGCAGCATCGTCATGGCCGGACTTGTTCCGGCCATCCACGTTCTTGTTGGCCCCGAGTTTAAGGGCGTGGATGCCCGGGACAAGCCCGGGCATGACGGGTGAGAGTCACCGCACCGTCGCGAAGAACTTCCTGACATCCCGCACGAACAGTTCCGGCTGCTCGAATGCGGCGAAATGTCCGCCTTTCTCCATCTCGCTCCAATGCGTGATGTTGTGGAAGTTCGGCTCCATCCAGCGCCGCACCGGCGTGATGATCTCCTTCGGGAACACGGCGACGCCGGTCGGCACCTTGACCGTCGGCGTCGTCCGGCGCTTGCCAAAGCTTTCCCAATAGAGCCGCGCCGACGAGGTCGCCGTCTCCGTGACCCAATAGAGCATGACGTTGTCGAGCAGCTCATCCCTGGTGAAGATGTTTTCGGGATGGCCGTTGCAATCGGTCCAGGCCCAGAATTTTTCCAGGATCCAGGCCGCCTGCCCGCTCGGGGAATCCGTCAGGCCGTAACCGAGCGTCTGCGGGCGCGTCGATTGCTGCTTCGAATAGCCGGAGTCGAGATCGACATAATGCTTGAGGCCGGCGAGCGCGCGCTTTTCCTCCGGCGTCGGCTCACCTTCGACCTTCGGCGCCGCGTTGAAGGCGAGCGTGATGTGGATGCCGGCGCAATGCTCAAAATCCTGCGCACCGAGCGAGGTCGTCACCGCCGAACCCCAGTCACCGCCCTGCGCGCCGTAGCGCGCGTAGCCGAGGCGATCCATCAGCTTGGCCCAGGTCGCAGCGATGCGGTCGACGCCCCAGCCCGTGGCCTTGGGTTTGCCGGAGAAGCCGAAGCCCGGCAAAGAGGGGCAGATCACGTGAAACGCGTCCGCCGGATTGCCGCCATGAGCCACGGGATCGACCAGCGGCGCGATCACCTTCTGGAATTCGACGATCGAGCCGGGCCAGCCATGGGTGATGATCAGCGGCAGCGCGTTCGGCTCTTTCGAGCGCACATGCAGGAAATGGATGTCGAGCCCGTCGATCGCGGTCGTGAACTGCTCGAAGCGATTGAGCCTTGCCTCGCGCGCCCGCCAGTCATAGCCATCAGCCCAGTAGCCGCAGATCTCCCGGATCCATTTCAGCGGCGCGCCCTGGCTCCAGTCATCGACCAGCTCCGCCTCCGGCCAGCGCGTGCGGGCGAGGCGCGATTTGAGATCGGAAAGGATGTCGTCGCTGATGGCGATGCGGAACGGTTTGATGGCGCCGGTCATCGGTTGGCTCCCCACTCTCCTTGTCATTCCGGGGCGCGCCTCTTGGCGTGAGCCCGGAATCCATTTCGCAACAGAGCCGGTGGCACGATGGATTCTCTGATGCGCAATTGCGCATCATAGCTCGACGCTTCGCGTCGCCCCGGAATGACAGCTCAACTAGAGAGCGCGGCCTTCACCAATCCGCTGGCCTTGCCGAAATCCATCTGGCCGGCGTACTTCGCCCGCAACGCCGCGATCACCTTGCCCATGTCCTTCATGCCGGCCGCACCGGTTTCAGTAATGGCGTCCGAGATCGCCTTCTTCACGTCGTCATCCGACATCTGCTTCGGCAGATAGGCCGAGATCACCGCGATCTCCTCGCGCTCCTGCGCGGCGAGCTCGGCACGGCCGCCCTTGTCGTAGAGCTCGACCGCCTCCTGGCGCTGCTTGATCATCTTCTGCAGCACGCCGAGCAGGTCGGCATCCGACAGCGGCGGCTTGCCGTTGCCGCGCGCCTCGATGTCGGCGTTCTTGATGGTCGAGTTGACCATGCGCAGCGTGGAGAGCTTGCGCTCCTCCTTGGCCTTCATGGCCTCCTTGACCGCATTGTTGATGTCGTCGCGCAACATGATCGTGATCCCTTTGAATATCCGAGGCCTGATCTAGGCCGTTCGCGGCTCCGAGACAACCTGGGTTCCAAGCCATTCGACCAGCGCCTTTGCCGTCGCCTCGGGCTGCTCCGGCTGCGGCAGATGTCCGCAATTCCTGAGAACGACGAGCTTGGCGCCGGCAATGCCGTCCGCCATCTCCCTCGAGAAGGCGTTGGGAATGGTGTTGTCCTGATCGCCCGTCAGCACCAGCGTCGGGCACGTGATCGTCGCCAGCGTCGGCCGCGAATCCACCCGTGCGATGATCGCGGTCTGCTGCCGCAGATAGCCTTCGACGCCAACGTCCTCGCCCTGCTCGTGCACGAGCCGGCGAATGCTGGCGTCATCGCGGCGCGAGGGATGCACCAGTTCGGGAAACATCTCCTCACGCGCCGCGCGCAATTCGCCGCGCTTCGCCCGCTCCATCAGGCCGCGCCGACGCGCGGTCGCCTCCGGCGTGTCGGGCCGGGCCTGGGTGTTGATCAGTGCAAGCTTTACCACCCGCTCGGGCGCCTGGCGCATGATCTCGAGCGCGATGTAGCCGCCCATGGAATGGCCGGCGAGCGCGAAACGCGGCGGCGCCTCGCCGAGCACACGCCGGCCGATTGCGGCCATGCTGTCGTCGCGGATATGGTTGGCGACCATCACCGGGCCGAACCGCCAGAGCGCCGGGATGACGGGGGCATAGATGCGAGCCGAGGAGGCCAGCCCCGGAACCAGCACAATCGGGGTCGTCCGGTCCATTATTGCCTCCCAAGCCCCGGAATTTGCCGGAAATTATTCCGCCGAGCTTAAGTGCCTGAGACGACCTGTCAAATATGCAAAAACGCATGTGAATCCGCCGTTTCCCGCTTTGACGGCGGCGTTCGCGGCGACTATGAAACGCGCTCATGACACAACATGACAACGATACCGCCTGGCCGGACCATAAACCGACCGCGCTCCTCGTGCTCGCCGATGGCACGGTGCTCGAAGGCTTCGGTCTCGGCGCCGAAGGCCATGCCGTCGGTGAGGTCTGCTTCAACACCGCGATGACCGGCTATGAAGAGATCCTCACCGATCCCTCCTATGCCGGCCAGCTCATCACCTTCACCTTCCCGCATATCGGCAATGTCGGTACCAACGAGGAAGACATCGAGACGGTGAACATGGCCGCGACGCCGGGCGCGCGCGGCGTGATCCTGCGCACCGCGATCACCGATCCCTCGAACTATCGCGCCACCAAGCACCTCGACCAGTGGCTGAAGGCCCGCGGCATCATCGGCCTCTCCGGCATCGACACCCGCGCGCTGACCGCGCTGATCCGCTCCAAGGGCATGCCCAACGCCGTGATCGCGCACGCCAGGAATGGCGAGTTCGACCTGCACGGCATGAAGGAAGAGGCGCGTGAATGGCCGGGGCTCGAGGGCATGGACCTCGTGCCGATGGTCACCTCTGGCCAGCGCTTCACCTGGGACGAGACGCCCTGGCTGTGGGACAAGGGCTTTGGCCGCCAGGACAAGCCTGAGTTCAACGTCGTCGCCATCGACTACGGCATCAAGCGCAACATTTTGCGCCTGCTCGCCGGCGTCGGCTGCAAGGTGACGGTGGTGCCGGCGACGACCTCGGCCGAGGACATTCTGGCAATGAAGCCGGACGGCGTGTTCCTGTCCAACGGCCCCGGCGATCCGGCCGCGACCGGCAAATATGCCGTGCCGGTGATCCGGGACGTGATCAAGTCGGGCACGCCGACTTTTGGTATCTGTCTCGGCCACCAGATGCTCGGCCTCGCTGTCGGCGCCAAGACCAAGAAGATGCATCAGGGCCATCACGGCGCCAATCATCCCGTGAAGGACGAGACCACCGGCAAGGTCGAGATCACCTCGATGAACCACGGCTTTGCCGTGGACGAGAACACGCTGCCGAAGGGCGCGACGCAGACCCACATCTCGCTGTTCGACGGCTCCAATTGCGGCATCCAGCTCGACGGCAGGCCGGTGTTCTCGGTGCAGTACCACCCCGAGGCCTCACCCGGCCCGCGCGACTCGCACTATCTGTTCCAGCGCTTTGCGGATCTGATGCGGCAGAAGAAGAGCGCGTAAGCCTTGCACGCGAACGCTACGACGACATCATGCCCGGGCCTCACCCCGGGCATCTTCGTCATTCCGGGGCGCGCGTAGCGCGAACCCGGAATGACAAAGGAGGGCGACGAAGGAACGCCGCCTCACGCCCCTCGTTAATCCCTGCTACGCTCACGCAGGAGCCCAGCCATGTCGGTCGTCCCTGACAATGCCGAGCCGCTCGCCATCGTGTTCGCCGATGACGGGCTCGTGCCGAACAGCATCCTTCCCTTCCTGGTCTACCAGCGCGCGATCAGGCTCGACCGCGATCGTCCCGAAGAGACCATCGAAAATCTGTTCGGCGCCAACGGCTGGGGCGGGACCTGGCGCAACGGCGTCTACGACTATCTGCACTATCACGCGACGGTGCACGAAGTGCTCGGCGTCGCGCGCGGCAGCGCGCGCGTCCGCTTCGGCGGCGATCACGGCCAGGAGCTGGAGATTTCCGCCGGCGATGTCGCCATCCTGCCCGCCGGCACCGGCCACCAATGCATCAAGGCGAGCGATGATTTCTGCGTGATCGGCGCCTATCCGCCGGGATCGAAGATGGAGATCACGCGCGCAACGCCGGAGAACCATGCCAAGGCGCTGAAGACGATTCCGAAAGTCGCGCGGCCGCCGGCCGATCCGGTGACGGGCAAGAACGGCGCGCTGATGCGGTTGTGGACCGCGACGTAGCGCGACACACTCGGTGTCGTCCCGGCGAAGGCCGGGACCCATAACCACGAAACGTCATTTGGCGACGACTCGCTAACGCGCATCTCGCGCCACAACTTCTCCCTGGGGGTATGGGGGTCCCGGCCTGCGCCGGGACGACGTTGTGGGGGCATTTGCGCCCCAACGCCCCCTACGCCGCGTTGCTGCCTTCCTGGCGGGTGGCTTCGAACAGGAACCAGGTGCGGCGCTCGGTCTCGTCGATGAAGTTTTCGAGGATGCTGGCGCTGGCGACATCGCCGGCCTCGTCGCAGACCTCATGCGCCTTGCGCATTGCGGCCGCGACATGCTTGTTGTCCTGCATCAGTTCGCGCAGCATCTCGCGCGGCGGGACGTAGTCCTCGTTGTTGTCCTTGATGGTCTGGAGTTTTGCGACCTGGCCGATCGACTTCAGCGTGGCGCCGCCGATCTTGCGGACGCGCTCGGCGAGCTGGTCGGTGGTGGCGAAGATCTGGTCCGACTGCTCGTCGAGCAGCAAATGATAGTCGCGGAAATGCCGGCCGCTGATGTGCCAGTGGAAATTCTTGGTCTTGAGGTAAAGCGCGAACGCGTCGGCCAGAAGCACGTTGAGCGCCTCCGAAACCTTGTTGACCGCCTGGGGCGACAGGTCGGTGGGCGTATCGAGATCGGGCGAGACCTTGTTGGGGACTTTGCTCACGGGAAACCTTCCTGTTAGGACGCGGACATTGACGGCGCGCCGCCGCACCCCTAACGCAGGCGGGCAGCGCCGGTTCCTGTGCCGGAACCGTTTGCCGGGGCCTTCGAATATCATGGACGATTGGATCGATTATTACGACTCCACGCATACGATCTATGTCAGCAAGCTGCATCGCGATTTGCACTTCCAGATCATCGCGCGGGACATCATCGGCTACATTTCCTCGCCTGAGGCGACCGTGCTCGACTATGCCTGCGGCGAGGCGCTGTCGGCGAGCCAGGTGGCGGCCGCCTGCGGCAAGCTGATTCTCGCCGAGCCCGCCCCCGGCGTGCGCGGCCGTCTGATCGCGCGTTTTGCCCCGAACACGAAAATCCGCGTCCGCTCGCTCGACGACGTCCGCAAGATGCCGGACCAGTCGATCGACCTCGCGGTGATGAACTCGGTGGCGCAATACATGACGCCGGAGGAGCTCGATGCCGCGCTCCGCAACATCCGGCGATTGCTGACGCCGTCCGGCAAGCTGGTGCTCGGCGACATCCTCCAGCCCGATGTCGGCATGGGCCGGGACGTCATGGCGCTGCTCGGCTTCGGCCTGCGTCACGGCTTTTTGAAAGACGCGCTGGTCGGGCTGATCAGCACCGCGCTGTCGGACTACCGTCATCTGCGGACGCGCATCGGGCTCCAGCGCTACAGCGAGGACGAGATCACCGCCAAGCTGACCGCGGCCGGGTTCGCGGTCCAGCGTGCCCACACCAATATCGGCCATAATCGCTGGCGCATGACCTTCATCGCGCGGCCACCCATGATGCGTTAAGCATAACAATTGGCTGAGGTGGCTTGTCGCACCCCGATCAGGCAATGATCGCGACGGCCCGGTGGCGGAAGCGTCCACGCGAGAGCAGTGCATCGCTCTTTATCCTGGTTCAAGTCCAGGCCGGGTCTCCACGCTTCGCCCCTGCGGGGCTACGCGTGGCGCAGCCACGCAGGCGCAAAGCGTGTCCGGCGTAGCTTGAGCGAAGCGAAAGCGTAGACGGACTGTATCCGCGGCTCAATCTGCCTCGACCAATTCGCACCCCGGCAGAAGCTGAAGCCGATCCGCATCCTTGGCGGCCGAGCTGATCACGGCATCGAGCAGGCCGGGGAAGCGCGCGTCCAGATCCTCGCGGCGGAGCCGCATGAAGCGGTTGGTCCCGGCCACGCGCGTCTGCATGACCCCGCATTCGCGCAGCTTGGCGAAGTGATAGGCGAGGTTGGACTTGCCGCTGAGCGCATAAAAGTCGCCGCAGCGCAGCTCGCTGCTGACACGTTCCTGCTGGGCGAGTTGATAGACGATCGCCAACCGGATCGGATCGCTCAGGCAATCCAGAACCATCGGCAGCTCGATCTGCTCGCGGGTGGGATGGAGGGGTGCGCGGCTCATATCCGAATCATAGCGAAGCGACCGCAATGTTCAATAGTTCTTGAACCAATTGACAGCAAAACGTTTGCGTTCGATAGTTCAATAAACGTTGAACATAAGGATTTGTCCAAATGAGCGTGTTCTGGCTGGCCCTGGGGGCATTTGCGATCGGCACAGAAGGCTTTGTGATAGCTGGGCTTTTGCCATCGATCGCCTCCGACCTCTCGATTTCCGTATCGGCCGCCGGGCAACTCGTGACCGCCTACGCCCTCACCTATGCCGTGGGCTCGCCGATCCTCGCGGTGGCCATGAACAACATCGACCGCCGCACCGTGCTGGCGCTGGCGCTGTCGACCTTCATCGCCGGAAACCTCGCGGCCATGATGGCGTCCAACTACGCCCTGCTGCTGGCCTCGCGAATGTTGATGGCGCTGGGCTCGGGCCTGTGCATGCCCACGGCGCTTGGCGTCTCAGTCGCCGTCGCCGCGCCCGAGCGGCGCGGCCGCGCGGTGGCGCTGGTCACCTCGGGCCTCACGGTCGCGACCGTGATCGGCGTCCCCCTCGGCAATCTCGTTGGCAGCCTGTTCGGCTGGCGCGCGACCTTTGCCATGGTCGCCCTGATCGGTGCGGTGGCGCTTGCCGGCCTGCTGCTCGGCCTGCCCCGCGGCCTGCCGCGAAACACGGCCTCGCTGGCCGAGCGGCTGGCCGTGGCGCGTCACAGCAACGTGCTGATCGCTCTCGTCATTACGATTCTGTGGGCGCTCGGCGGCTTCACCGTGTTCACCTATTTCGCGGTCCCGCTGCGCGGCCTTGGCTTCGATGCCTCGCAGATCAGCCTTGCGCTGCTGGTGTTCGGCGGCGCGGCCGCGATCGGGAACATGCTCGGCGGCGTCCTGGCCGACCGGCTCGGCACGCTGATGACCGCAGCGCTGGGGCTCGCCGGCATGGCAACCGCGCTGATCCTGCATTCGCTGGTCCTGAAGCTGATGCCAGGACAGGCGCACTACGCGGTGCTCGGCACGATTTTCCTCTGGGGCATCTCGGGCTGGGCGTTCTATCCGGCCCAGATCGCCGGCATCATCCGGATCGAGCCGCAGGCCTCGATGATCGCACTCTCGCTCAACGCGTCGGCGATGTATCTCGGCTTCGCCATCGGCGGGGCGCTCGGCGGCGCCGTGCTGGCCACCCTCTCGCCAAGCGACCTCGGCTGGATCGGCGGATCGAGCGTTGCGGCCTCGCTTCTGGTGCATCTCGCCCGTGGCTGGCAGGCGCGGCCAAAACCGGTCAAAATTGCCGGTTGATGGGCGTTTTTCGGGGTTTCGCCGCCCCGAAAACTGGTCTAAGACCCACCCGCGCGCGAGGGAGACCACCGCGCTCTCGGCCACAGGGGACGCGCGGTAGCGCGCCCTTTTTTTGTGCCTAAATTCCAGTCCGGCGAGAGTTGATGCCCAAACGTACAGACATCACCACCATCCTGATCATCGGCGCCGGTCCCATCGTGATCGGCCAGGCCTGCGAGTTCGACTATTCGGGCACGCAGGCGGTGAAGACGCTGAAGGAAGAGGGCTATCGCATCGTCCTCGTCAATTCCAACCCGGCCACCATCATGACCGACCCGGAATTGGCCGATGCGACCTATATCGAGCCGATCACGCCCGAGATCGTCGCCAAGATCATCGAGAAGGAACGTCACGTCATTCCCGGCGGCTTCGCGCTGCTGCCGACCATGGGCGGCCAGACCGCGCTGAACTGCGCGCTGTCGCTGCGCCGCCAGGGCACGCTGGAGAAATTCGACGTCGAGATGATCGGCGCCACCGCCGACGCCATCGACAAGGCCGAGGATCGCCAGCTGTTCCGCGAGGCCATGACCAAGATCGGGCTCGAGACGCCGAAGTCGCGGCTCGCCAACGCCTCCGAGCTGAAGAAATCCTTTCGCGACAAGTACCAGGCCGAACGCGCGAAGGCGTCGGGTGCCGCGCTCGAAGAGCTCGAGCGGCAATGGACGCTCGGCGAAAGTGACCGCCGCAAGCGCTACCAGGAATACGCGCTCGGCCAGGCGCTGATGGCGCTGTCCGAGATCGGCCTGCCCGCGATCATCCGTCCCTCCTTCACGATGGGCGGCACCGGCGGCGGCATCGCCTACAACAAGGAAGAGTTCCTCGACATCATCGAGCGCGGTCTCGACGCGTCTCCGACCAACGAAGTGCTGATCGAAGAATCCGTGCTCGGCTGGAAAGAGTTCGAGATGGAGGTGGTGCGCGACAAGAAGGACAATTGCATCATCGTCTGCTCGATCGAGAACCTCGATCCGATGGGCGTGCACACCGGTGATTCCATCACGGTGGCGCCGGCACTGACGCTGACCGACAAGGAATACCAGATCATGCGCGACGCCTCGCTGGCGGTGCTGCGCGAGATCGGCGTCGAGACCGGCGGCTCCAACGTGCAGTTCGGCGTCAATCCGGAGGACGGCCGCATGGTCGTCATCGAGATGAATCCGCGCGTGTCGCGCTCGTCGGCTCTCGCCTCGAAGGCCACCGGTTTCCCGATCGCCAAGGTCGCGGCCAAGCTCGCGGTCGGCTACACGCTCGACGAGATCGCCAATGACATCACCGGCGGCGCGACGCCGGCCTCGTTCGAACCGACCATCGACTACGTCGTCACCAAGATTCCGCGCTTTGCCTTCGAGAAATTCCCGGGCGCATCGACCACGCTGACCACGTCGATGAAATCGGTCGGCGAAGTCATGGCGATCGGCCGCACCTTCCAGGAGAGCCTGCAGAAGGCGCTGCGCGGGCTCGAGACCGGCCTGACCGGGCTCGACGAGATCGAGATCGAGGGACTGGGCCAGCACGACGACAAGAACGCGATCCGCGCCGCGCTCGGCACGCCGACGCCGAACCGGCTGCTCCAGGTCGCCCAGGCGATGCGGCTTGGCTGGTCGAACGAGGACATCTTCAACTCCTGCAAGATCGATCCGTGGTTCCTCAGCGAAATGCGCGGCATCGTCGACATGGAAGAGAAGGTCCGCAAGAACGGCCTGCCGGGCAACGCCTTCGCCATGCGATCGCTCAAGACCATGGGCTTCTCAGACGCACGGCTTGCGGTGCTCGCGGAGACGACGGAGGCCGCGGTGACGGCGAAGCGCCACGCGCTCGGCGTCCGTCCCGTCTACAAGCGCATCGACACCTGCGCTGCCGAATTCGCCTCCCCCACCGCCTACATGTATTCGACCTATGAGGCGCCGTTCGCCGGCGCGCCGGCCGACGAGAGCACGCCGTCCGACAAGAAGAAGGTCATCATCCTCGGCGGCGGGCCGAACCGCATCGGCCAGGGCATCGAGTTCGACTATTGCTGCTGTCACGCCTGCTTCGCGCTGCATGACGCCGGCTACGAATCCATCATGGTCAACTGCAACCCGGAAACGGTGTCGACCGACTACGACACCGCGGACCGGCTCTATTTCGAGCCGCTGACCGCCGAGGACGTGTTGGAGATCATCGCGAAAGAGCGCACGAACGGCACGCTGCACGGCGTGATCGTGCAGTTCGGCGGCCAGACCCCGCTGAAGCTGGCGCGTGCGCTGGAAGCCGCCGATGTGCCGATCCTCGGCACCTCGCCCGACGCGATCGATCTCGCCGAGGACCGCGACCGCTTCAAGCGCGTGCTCGACAAGCTCCGCCTGAAGCAGCCGAAGAACGGCATCGCCTATTCGGTTGAGCAGGCCCGCCTGGTCGCGACCGATCTCGGCCTGCCGCTGGTGGTGCGCCCGTCCTACGTGCTCGGCGGCCGCGCGATGCAGATCATCCGCGAGGAGAACCAGCTCAGCGACTATTTGCTCGGCACGCTGCCGGAGCTGGTGCCGGCCGACGTCAAGGCGCGCTACCCGAACGACAAGACTGGGCAGATCAACACCGTACTCGGCAAGAACCCGCTGCTGTTCGACCGCTACCTGTCGGACGCAACCGAAATCGACGTCGACTGTCTCTGCGACGGCAAGGACACCTTCATCGTCGGCATCATGGAGCATATCGAGGAAGCCGGCATCCATTCCGGCGATAGCGCCTGCTCGCTGCCGCCGCACTCGCTCGATGGCAAGATGATCGAGGAATTGGAGCGGCAGACGCGTGAGCTGGCGCTCGGCCTCGACGTCGTCGGCCTGATGAACGTGCAGTACGCCATCAAGGACGGCGAGATCTACGTGCTCGAAGTCAATCCGCGCGCCTCGCGCACGGTGCCGTTCGTCGCCAAGGTGGTCGGTACGCCGGTCGCAATGATCGCCGCGCGCATCATGGCCGGCGAGAGGCTCGCCGACTTCAACTTGAAGAAGGCCGACTTCAAGCATGTCGGCGTGAAGGAATCGGTGTTTCCATTCGCCCGCTTCCCCGGCGTCGACACCGTGCTGGGTCCGGAAATGCGCTCGACCGGCGAGGTCATGGGCATCGACCGCTCCTTCGCGGTGGCCTTTGCCAAGAGCCAGCTCGGCGGCGGCACGCGGGTGCCGCGCAAGGGCACGGTGTTCGTCTYGGTACGCGAGAGCGACAAGACGCGCATCGCCGAGGCGGTTCGCGAATTGCACTCGCTCGGCTTCAAGGTGCTGGCGACGTCGGGCACGCAACGCTTCCTGACCGACCAGGGCATCCCGACCGAGAAGGTGAACAAGGTGCTGGAGGGACGGCCGCATATCGTCGACGCCATCACCAATGGCGACGTCCAGCTGGTCTTCAACACCACCGAAGGCCCGCAGGCGCTCGCCGACAGCCGGTCGCTGCGGCGTGCGGCCCTCTTGCATAAAGTGCCGTATTACACCACTCTTTCCGGGGCCGTGGCGGCCGCGCAGGGCATCCGGGCCTATCTGGGCGGGGACCTTGAGGTTCGTACCCTGCAGAGCTATTTTTCGGACACCTGATCATTAGCGGGGGCAAAGCCTCCGCYAAGTGACTGGCGATGAAGCCACAATGGCCGGAGGAACTGTCCGGGCGTGTGGCAGTTCTGTTCCGTTGCCAAGCCCCTATCTGTCGACATCCGGCGGCCCGTGTCTTGAGCCCCGGCAGACCGACGAATCAAGGTTTCGGGCGCCCATACGCGATTTGGGGCGCACGATCGAAGGACGAGAGAGAAGATGGAAAAGGTTCCGATGACAGCGGGCGGGTTTGCCGCGCTCGGGGAAGAATTGAAGAAGCGCCAGTCGGAGGACCGTCCGCGCATCATCGAGCACATCGCGGAGGCGCGCTCGCACGGAGACCTGTCGGAGAACGCGGAATATCATGCCGCGAAGGAAGAGCAGTCCCACAATGAGGGCCGTATCGCCGAGCTCGAGGACAAGCTCGCGCGCGCCGACATCATCGACATCTCGAAGCTGTCCGGCGACACCATCAAGTTCGGCGCCACCGTGACGCTGGTCGACGAGGACACCGAGAAGAAGGCGGTGTGGCAGATCGTCGGCGAGGTCGAGGCCGATGCCAAGAAGGGCCGCATCTCCATCACCTCGCCGCTCGCGCGCGCCCTGATCGGCAAGAAGAAAGGTTCAACCGTCGAGGTCAACGCACCCGGCGGCGCCAAGGCGTATGAGATCACCAAGGTGGAGTGGCGGTAAGGATTTGCCGTCAGCTCTGATGACGTGTTGAAAAGGCCGCGCCCCGCGCGGCCTTTTTCGTGTCTGCCGGTTTCTACCCGCGATTGTGAACGCCTCGCGTCTCCGTCATGCTCGGCGTCGCCACACGCCGAGGCCCAAGGGAGGACACGATGGACATCGACCGTATCGCCGCGCAGAGCCAACCCTACCTGCTCAGCCTGTTCAGGTTCGTGACCGGACTGCTGCTGTTTCAGTTCGGCGTGGCAAAACTGTTCAAGTTTCCGCCCGTCGAGATGTTCGCCGAGGTCACGCCGCTCTCGCTGTTTGGCGTCGCCGGCATGATCGAGCTCGTGCTCGGCGGCCTTCTGATGCTGGGATTGTTGACGCGGTTTGTCGCCTTCATTCTCTCCGGTGAAATGGCCTTCGCCTATTTCATCGAACACCTGCCGCACAGCTTCTTCCCGCTCGTCAACGACGGCACGCTGGCAATCCTGTTCTGCTTCGCCTGCCTTTATCTCGCCTCCGCCGGCAGCGGTCCGGTGAGCCTGGATGCGCTGCGGCGGTGACTCTTCGCCTCTCCCCGCCTGCGGGGAGAGGCCGGAAATTCGAGCGCAGCTTGAATTTTCGGTGAGGGGGAGTCTCCGCGAGTCCAACTCTCACCGTGATTGCGGAGGCAGCCCCTCAGCCCAACCCTCTCCCCGTAAGAACGGGGAGAGGGAGAAGATGCAGCGCGCTACCTTCGCCCCCTCACGTCCAGCGGCACGGCGGCTTCGTACTTCGAATTATGCAGCACCAGCGACGTCCGCACGTTGCGCACATGAGGTGCTGCGGTCAGGTGGGTGACGAAATCCTGGAAGGTCGCCATGTCGGGCGCGACGCATTTCAGGATGAAGTCGACCTCGCCCGACAGCATCCAGCACTCCCGCACCAGCGGCTCGGCGCGGACGAACTCCTCGAAGGCGCGCAAGTCCGCCTCGGCCTGGCTGGAGAGGTGCACGGCGGCGAACACCGTGACGTCAAAACCGAGCTTTCGCGCGTCCAAAAGCCCGCGGTAGCCGTGGATATAGCCCTCCTCCTCCAGCGCCCGGACGCGGCGCAGGCAGGGCGGGGGCGAAATGCCGACCCGTTTGGCCAGCTCGACATTGGTGATTCGACCGTCGGCCTGGATCTCGGCGAGAATTTTGAGGTCGATCTCGTCTAGGTTCCGCGACACGTGATTGGAACTCCTGGCCTTGCGGCGGTATCGGGTGGGTTTCTCGCAATCCTCATAGCCGAGTCCCGGCCGGGTGCGCAATTTTATTGCGCGTGCAGCGCAATCGACTTTTGTTCCCTGTTGGAAAATTCCGCTGATTGGGAATGCAATTCTTGCATGGCTCACCAGAAGGCTTAGATTGGCTCTGATATTTCAGCGCCTCCGCGAGGCCTCCCGGCACTGTCCGCGCCCGCGCTGCAATCCCCCGTGAAAGGCGTCCGTGAACATGTCCGCCCCTATCCATGCAAAGGTCGTCATCATCGGCTCCGGCCCTGCCGGGTACACAGCGGCGATCTACGCCGCGCGTGCGATGCTCGAGCCGATCCTGATCCAGGGCATCCAGCCGGGCGGCCAGCTCACCATCACCACCGACGTCGAGAATTATCCGGGCTTCGCCGACGTGATCCAGGGCCCCTGGCTGATGGAGCAGATGGAGAAGCAGGCGGTCCATGTCGGCACCAAGATCGTCTCCGACCTGGTCACCAAGCTGGAGACTGCGTACCGGCCGTTCCGCCTCACCTGCGACTCGGGCGACGTCTATCTCGCCGACACCGTTATCCTCGCCACCGGCGCGCAAGCGCGCTGGCTCGGGCTCCCGTCCGAAGGGAAATTCCAGGGCGGCGGCGTGTCGGCCTGCGCCACCTGCGACGGCTTCTTCTACCGCAGCAAGAACGTCTTGGTGGTCGGCGGCGGCAATACCGCGGTCGAGGAAGCCCTGTACCTCACCAACCATGCCTCGCAGGTCACCATCGTGCATCGTCGCGATCACTTCCGCGCCGAACGGATCCTGCAGGAGCGTCTGTTCAAGCACCCGAAGATCAAGGTGGTCTGGGATTCGGCCGTCGACGAGATCTGCGGCACCGAGAACCCGAACAAGGTTACCCATGTGCGGCTGAAGAACGTCAAGACCGGTGCCTTGACCAATGTGCCGACCGACGGCGTCTTCATCGCCATCGGCCATGCGCCGGCGACCGAGCTGGTGAAGGGCCAGGTCAAGCTGAAACCGTCGGGCTATGTCGAGGTCGCCCCGAACTCGACCGCCACCTCGGTGCCCGGCCTGTTCGCCGCCGGCGACGTCGCCGACGAGACTTATCGCCAGGCCGTGACGGCCGCAGGCCTCGGCTGCATGGCAGCACTCGAAGCCGAACGATTCTTGGCCCTGCGCGCCAGCGAGCGCGCGGCAGCGGAATAAAGATCATGCCTCGAACACGCGACGGATTTACCGATATGGACTGGGACAAGCTGAAGGTATTTCACGCGGCGGCGGAAGCAGGCAGCTTCACGCATGCAGGCGAGCAGCTCGGCCTGTCGCAATCAGCGGTCTCACGCCAGGTCTCGGCACTGGAGCAGGAGCTTTCGGTCTCGCTGTTCCACCGCCATGCCCGCGGCCTGATCCTCACCGAGCAGGGCGACCTGCTGTTCCGCACCGCGCATGACGTGTTCATGCAGCTGCAGGCGGCGCGCGCCAAACTCACCGACAGCCGCGAGCGGCCGAGCGGCGATCTCAAGATCACCACCACGCCCGGCGTCGGCATCAACTGGCTGATCCCGCGGCTCGGCGAATTCACCGCGCTCTATCCGGAGATCCGGATCTCGCTGATCGTCACCGACGAGGAACTCGACCTGTCGATGCGCGAGGCCGACGTCGCGATCCGCACCCGCAAGCCGACGCAGCCGGACCTCATCCAGCGCAAGCTGTTCGCGATGGGCTTCCACGCCTATTGCTCGCCGGACTACATCAAGCGCTTCGGCACGCCGCGGACGCTGGAGGAGCTCGACTCCCACCGCATCATCACGCTCTCCGACGGCAACTTCGCGCCGCATCTTCAGAACCGCAACTGGCTGGTCGAAGCCGGCCGCAACGGCTCGGGTCCGCGCGAGGCCTATTTCAGGGTGAACAACATCCTCGGCCTCGTGCGCGCCTGCCAGCAGGGCCTCGGCATTGCCGCGCTGCCGGATTACCTGATCGAGGAGCAGAGCCGCCTGGTGCAACTGTTCGGCGAGTCGGATTCGATCCAGCTCGATACGTATTTCGTCTATCCCGAGGAATTGAAAACGGTCGCGCGCGTGCAGGTGTTCCGCGACTTCGTGGTGAGCAAGGCGCAGCGCTGGCCGTCCTGATTTCCGCATGTCTGACATGCGGCTTGGACGGTTGATGCATGGCGCGAGGCGAGCCCATAATGTTTCCACGCTGAGCCTTCGCGTTGCGCATTTGTCCCCCTCCTCCAGTGGCGCGGGAGTTCAGTAATCCCTCTTGGAAGGTGATTGTGTCGGCCTCACGTGGCCAATACCTTAAGCCGGGCTCGTTCGAGCCCGGCTTTTTTTCTGACAATTCGGCTTTCGCTTTCCGCGTGTATTGACAGTTCCACGCGTCCCCCTCATCATTTGCCAATGATCACGAAGTCGTGCGCACGCGTCTCGAAAAAAGGCCCCCTTCCGGGGACCTCGGATTTTTGCGCGCGCTAACTAGGCTTCGTCATCGCGAGCTAAATTTCGAAAACCCCGCCGCCTGGACGGGGTTTTTTCATGTGCCCTCCGTCTCAGGTCGTCTTGAGAAGGAGAAGGAACATGACCGACCTACGAAACCATTTGCACGGGCTCTGGCTGCCGCTGGTGACGCCGTTTCGCGACGGCCGTCTCGATGAGACGTCGCTGCGGCGGCTGGCGCGGCACTACACGGCGCAGGCCGTCGACGGCTTCATCCTGGGGGCGACCTCCGGTGAAGGCATGACGCTGAGGGACGCCGAGCTGGAACGCCTGGTCGCCATCGTGCGCGACGAGATGGCGGCCGGCCGCCGCACGGTGCCGATCTGCCTCGGACTGTCCGGCGCCGACACCTCGCGGCTGCAGGACCGTCTCGACGAGACCGCGGACTGGCCGATCGACGGTTACCTGATCGCGAGCCCCTATTATGTGCGGCCGTCGCAGCGCGGACTGCTGGCGCATTTCGAGGCGCTCGCCGAGCACGCCGCCTGGCCGCTTGCGCTCTACAACATTCCCTATCGCACCGCGGTGACCATCACCAACCAGACGCTGCTGCGGCTCGCCGAGCATCCAAACATCGTCGGGCTGAAGGATTGCGGCGCGAGCCGCGAGCAATCCGTCGCGCTGCTGCGCGACCGGCCGCAGGGCTTTCGCGTGCTCACCGGCGAGGACGCCAGCTATCACGAGGCGCTCTGTGACGGCGCCGACGGCGGCATCGTGCTGTCCGCACATGTCGAGACCGCGACGTTCGCCGCCGTCCACACCGAGCTGAAGCGCGGCAATCCCGATGCGGCGCTGGCGCGCTGGCGGGAGGTCGCGGAGCTGACGCGGCTGCTGTTCGCGGAGCCGAGCCCCGCGCCTGCAAAGTACTGGCTGTGGCGAAGCGGCCTGATCGACAGCCCCGAAGTGCGGCTGCCGATGGTGGAAGTGAGCAGCGAACTCGCCGCCACGCTCGATCGCGAGATCGAACGGCGCATGCAAATAGCGGCGTAGCCAATGTCCCCGCCATCCCGCGCAGCTTGCGACGCCTCGAACGAGGCTGTTGGCGTTCACGCCGGCAGTCCTGGAATCCGCCGGTGGTCCCGAGCGCTCAAGGCCACATGGCAACGCCTGTCACGCACCGATCGCTACACATGGGTCGACAAATATCCGGCTTCCGATTGGTTGCGCCGCGACATCGGCCTGACGGAGGACGTGATGACATCGGCGTGGGACCGGATTGAGGAAATCAAACGCAAGCACAGCGGATGGTTTTAGGTGCTGTCTTCGCCTCTCCCCGCTTGCGGGGAGAGGCCGGAATTTGCGCGATGCGCAAATTCCGGGTGAGGGGGACTCTCCGCGAATCCGACTCTCACCGCATTTGCCGAAGCAGCCCCTCACCCCACCCTCTCCCCGTAAGAACGGGGCGAGGGAGTGATAGAGCGTGCCCGTGGTTAACCTCCCCCGAATGGCCTTCGCAGCTGCCGCATGGCGCATCCACGACTCGTTTACGCGATCGCGCCTAGCGTTTTCGTCCAAAGTCTTTCAGAGGGGGAATACCATGGGGCATCGTACCCGGCCGACGGCCGCGGACAATTTCGCGCCGGCCGATCTCTTGCGGGGAATTCTGGTGGTGTCGTCGTTCGGCTTCTGGGCCGTGATGCTCGGCCTGATGCCGGTGCTGCTGTTTCGCGTCTGGCTGGTCGGCTGACGCCGGCCGCGCTGGGATGGTTAATCCGTGGTAGCGCCTGTGTCCAAATGCGCGCGGGATTGCGACGCGGAATTTTAAAACATCCCGCCTAGCGTTGACGCCCATAAGCGAAGAAATCGCGGGGGCGTTTGTGAATAGTCAGAATGATGTGGCGTCACATTATGACGCCGGACAGCAGAGCTTTACCACCGGGGACATTCTCTGGGCCGTCGGCATCTGGTCGGTGATCCTGACGATGTCGCCGGTCATCGTGTTCTACATGCTGATGGTGGCGTAGCGTTGATCTCGTCATTCCGGAGCGCCCGAAGGGCGAATTACGGTGCGCAATTGCGCACCTGAGAATCTCGAGATTCCGGGTCTGGCGCTTCGCGCCATCCCGGAATGACGGGTGAAGGCAGAAACGCAAAACGCGCGGACCGCCGCGCGTTTCTTGTCGGGCAAATGGACTATTGAAAATTACGCGGCCTGCTTGTGCATCGTGCCGGAAGCCGACGCCGTGCCACGGATCGCCTTGACCGAACGCTCGATCGCCGCCCACAGCCTTGCAATTTCCTGAGCCGCCCGGCTCTCGGCCTGATATTCCCGCGCGCCTTCGCCGTGGCTCAGCGCCATCAGCAGATCCGAACGGTTGGTGATCTGGCCGCCCCACACCGGAGCGCGGAATTTGGCCAGCGCCTCGCGGGCGATGGTGACGATCGGGCTCTCGGACTCGTCACGGCGCGCCGGCGCACCGTTGAGCACGACCGCATAGGGCTTGCGCGCCGCGCGGCACATCTGGATGGTTTCCTGCACCGCATTGACGTCGAACACGCCGGGGCGCGCAGGAATGACCACCATGGTGGCGTTCCTGATCGCGTCGTCGACGACGGCCGACAGATTCGGCGGCGTGTCGATCAACACCCATTCATATCCGTCGCGCTTGGCAGCGGAGACGATGCCGCTGACCGAATTCACCGCAGACTTGATCGGCGGCTCGTTGGTGCCACGCAGCTYGTGCCACAGCGTGAGCGACCCCTGCGGATCCGCATCGACGAGCAGGATAGGCTTCGTCGCCTTGATCTGCGCGGCGAGATGTGCAGCCAGGGTACTCTTGCCCGAGCCGCCTTTACGCGATGCAAAAACAATAACGTTCATACCTTGGCCTCCAGATTGACCCTAGGCCGCGAAAATGAATCACCGCGCTGATTCGTGAAAGAAAAATTTATCGAGAGTTGCGTTGTAGCCACGAAATAACAAGGCGTGGCGGCTTTTGAGTCACACTGCTTCGCGCGACGCTCGACACAAACTGTCACGAAGCGCCTTTTACCCAGGAAATCGTGGCTTTTCGAGCAGCGCCGCGGGAAAAACCGCAACGCAACCTGACCGGGCAAATCCCGGAGCGAGTCTCTTCCGTCGTTCGCGTCGCAATTGCTGCAAGGATGTGCGCTGGCCCGTGAACAAAAGGAGTCCCAGGCTGTCGCAAGCTGGTGATCGCGTCTTCTCGACGGAGGCGGCGCTCAGCCCTCGCTGGTCTTTTTCTTCTTGGTCGCCGGCTTGGCGCTCTTCTTCGCGGTCTTCGGCGCAATGTTGGTCGGCTTGCCGGCGCGGGCCTCGCCCGGCTCCGGTCCCTGCCGGAAGAACACCTTGCATTGCGGCGACAGCTGCGCCTTCTTCCTGATCATGCAGGCGGTGATGGCATCGACGTTCGGAACAAACTCGCCGCACAGCCGCATCGCGTCCGGCGAGCAGGCCTGCTGCTCCTCCTGGGTGTAGGCGAAGCCGGCGCGCGGCTGGACCAGGACGGCCAGGGCAATCCCGAGGATTGCGGTGCCCAAGGATTTCTTAAAGCGGAACGCCGGCATCGATCCCCCCCAAATGTCGAGTCGATGGGATAGTGGGTGAACGCCTGTTCGTTGGCAACGAGGGCGGAAGCGAAACCCGGGACGTGTGCGGTCTCGGCAACAGGCGGGATAGGCGGACGACAGCCGGACCAGAGGCCCCGAAAGGGGTCATTTCGTTTCTCCGCTGTCGTCACCCGCCTTGTGCGCAATTGCGCACTGGGGCGGGTGACCCGGTATTCCAGAGGCGGCTGTAGTTCCCAGAGGAGCCGCGGCGTACTGGATCCCCCGCTTTCGCGGGGGATGACGGCGGTGGGTGGGGCTGCTCCGCGGTGTACGGCTAACCCGTTGGCGGAACTGGCGAGATCGGGTCAGGCCCGAGCCTCCGGCGACCGTCCGGCAAAAAAAACGCGAAAACAACCCCATGCACAGTAGCGGGGGCCTTGATATGCCTTGTGAAATCGCCTCTACGGATTTTACGAAGTGAGTTTGACTCGTCGGGCAAAACAGGGGCATGATGCCATGATCGAGGATGCGTGGGGTGGCCGGCCGGGATCCCCGTGAGTGGGGGTGCATGGCCACCGTATTGATCGTCGCGCCGGTCTTTGCCCTGATCGCGGCCGGCTATGCCGCCGTGCTGTTTCGCTTCGTCTCCGAGACCGCGCACAAGGGCATCTCCGAATTCGCCTTCAGCATCGCCATCCCCGCTTTGCTGTTCCGCACCATCGTCGTCTCGGAATTCCCCGATGTCAGCCCCTGGCGGATGTGGGGCGCCTATTACGGCGCGCTCGCCATCATTTGGATCGCGGCGCTGGCGCTGTCGGCCCTGCTGCGCGAGCGGCGCGAGGACCGCGAGGACGGCGTCGTGTTCGCGATCGGCTCGGTCTACGGCAACATCGTGATGCTCGGCATTCCCTTGACGCTCTCGGCGCTGGGCAACGAGGCCGCGGGGCCGATGGCGCTGATCCTGTCGGTGAACACGCCGCTGCTCTGGCTCTGCGGCATCCTGCAAATGGAGCTTGTCAGCCGCAAGGGGAGCGGCTCGCCTCTGGCGGTGATCCGCCCCGTGCTCGCGGATCTCGCCCGCAATCCGCTGATGCTGGGAATCGGTTTTGGCGTGCTCTGGCGCTTTACGGGGCTCGGCCTCAACCCCGTGGCCGACAGAACCATCGAGCTGCTCGCGCAGGCGGGATCGCCGGCCGCGCTGATCGCGCTTGGCATCAATCTGTTCCGGTTCGAGGTGAAGGGCGAGAAGCTCGGCATCCTCGTGATGTGCGCGCTCAAACTGCTGGTGATGCCCGCGGCCGCCTTGCTGCTGGCCAAGCTGCTCGGTTTGCCCCCGGTTGCAGCCGGCGTGATCGTGCTGTTCGCGGCGATGCCGACCGGCGCGAACGCGTATATCTTCGCGGTCCAGTACAAGCGGCTGGTGAACCCGGTGTCGGGCGCGGTGGCGCTGGGCACGCTGCTGGCGGCGGTGACGTTGCCGGTGGTGGTGCTGATCGTGGCGGGGGTGAAGTAGCGCCGCTTACGCAGCCCAGTCCATAATCGCGTCAATGAAAGTCTGAGCCTGGCGGATCGCGTCCACCCTCGTGGCACAGACACCGACCGACACGGTTCGGCCTTTTCCCACAGTCCACTTCCAACCGGAAGGGTAGCTCATTTCAACGATCGAGAAGCTTACGCCGCGATGTTCCACGGAGGACCTCCGCTAACATGTTGCTGTGCGAAAAGACTACGCGAAATGATGAATGCGGTCTAGCGGGGACGGCCGACAGACGTGGTTTCTGTTAGGCTTTCAGGAATCGTGACGGAAGCTCGACCCGACAGATCGAGGAGCACCGTCATCGTAATTCGATAACTCTTCAGGTCATGAGCCTGACGACTGCCGAAAGGGTTATTGAACAGGCTGGCCCGCGCGCCAGGCCATCTCCCAGAAGTCTGCTTCGAGTCGGGTGGCTTCCTTGAAGATCGCAATCAGCTCTGCCTCGCGGGCCGGCGTGGCGTAGAGATCGGCGAGATGCTCCATGTGCGCCCGCGCCTTGGCAGCGACCTCCTGGTACGGCGCGCCGGCGTACTCGGCGATCCAGACGCGGTAGGCGTTCGTCGCGGCGTCCGCGAGGGGGAGCGAGGCGAGCCGCGTTGCGATCTCCGCGTACCCGATCACGCAGGGGGCAAGCGCCACCTTGAGTGCCAGCAGATCGCCGCGCATTCCCGTGTCGAGCACGTAGCGTGTATAGGCCAGCGTCTCGGCCGCTGGAGGGGTCTGTTCAAGGTCGGCCGGGGATAGACCCCAATCGGCACAGAGCTTCACATGCAGGTTCATCTCGACATCGAGGATGGCCGAAAGGCCGGCTGCTGCTTCACGCATGTCGGCAAGTCTGGGTGACTTGTAGACCGCGAGCGCGTACGCGCGGGCAAACTCGATGAGGAACAGGTAGTCCTGAACGAGGTAGTGACGAAACGCCGCTTCGGGGAGCGAGCCGTCCGCCAATCCGTTCGTGAAGGGATGCTCGGTGTAGGCCCGCCACTCAACGGATGCTTCTGTCTTGAGACGCTCGAAGAAACTCACGATCTTTTCCGCCCGGCTTGCTTGTCCATGAACGTCCTTGGCTCGCTACCGATAGCGCATTGCGAACCGAGGAGCTACGGTGACTGCGGACAAAACTGGCTTTGAGCAGCGGTGCGGATGAGGCACTCCCCGCGTCGAGAGTTTTGTGTGCTGTTACCGTAATGGCGTAATGGTGTAATCCCGGTTCAGTATCAGCGGCTGGTGAACCCGGTGTCGGGCGCGGTGGCGTTGGGGACGCTGCTGGCGGCGGTGACGTTGCCGGTGGTGGCGGGGGCGGGGGTGAGGTAGGGCCGTGAGCCGTCGGGAGAGCGTAGCTGGGTCGAGCCGCGTCCAAATAGGCTAAGAGTGATCGACTACGACAAAGCGTCTGCTAATGCGCATCGTCCTCGCCACGGAAGTTTTTTCGAATTGTGTTTCTAACAGAGCGGGCTCCATCTCCCATTGCCTCTACGTTTCCATAGTTGACGTATTGGGTACTAACCGAGTCGATGCGGTCAGCTAACCTTTCCAAATGAAAATTGTTTATTATCGCACGATCGTAAGTCTTATCGACCAGACGCTGGTAGCTTAGTGGCGCGTTTGCGAGAGTTGGAGAACGCTCGTCGAAATTCGTCAGAACGTTACCGCCATGTTTTTCGGCATACAATTCTATCCACTCTGCTGCATTGTCCAGATGGCCGACGGCAGTTCCTGAATGAACAAACGTATATCCATAGTCAACATGTCGGCGCGGGCTATCTTCTCTGCTTGAACTGGACGACCAGTCGAAAAGCGCGACCGGCGTGATCGTCAAGTACTTTCCCGAATACTTCCTCTGCTCTTCTCTGTCTCGCTTCTTCGAGAAACTCTGCTCGATCTCCTCAACGAAAATGATTGCAGGACTCGCATGATGCACATATGCCGCCACATCGTCCAATTTGGCGTCCTGCAAAAATCGCACTTTACCGACGATGTTGACAACATCACCCCACTCGATCTCCCCACTTTCTACAAAGGCGTGCGGAATCAATAAGGGAATTCCGCCGGCGCACTGAGGGCCTTTCACGGCAGTGGCAAACCAACTATCAGTATTGTCCACTCGACGAGGCCGAAGCCGTATCGTTCCGATCCCTCCTTTTTCGATTAGAGACATTTTCGACTGCGGTGAAAAAATTCGACCAAGCTTGGGATCAACCGTAGTAGAATTTCTGTAGGTAGACTCCCGGGCCATGGTGCCGTGCCGCGACCAGTACACTCCAGGCGTGCGAGGAAACCAGTCGGAAAGGCGAAATTCTTGAAGCTGTACGGTATGAAAAGTTAGGAGCTGGGCCTCCTCCCAGAACTGCTCCTCAGATTGGAAGACCCGATCTCCTGGCGAAGGTGGATCACCCTTCTTCTCTCTTGTCTTTTCCTTTGGAGCCCTAGTTCGTTGACTGAGCAATGGCGTGACGTGCTGTCGGACAAACTCTCCGGGGCGCTGAGCTTCGGCGACGGCACGGGATCCTTGTTCGTCCCAATCTTCACTCATTTTGCAATCCTCAGAAGGACAATGAGATTTATTGCCTAGGTACCGATCTTGCCTTCGATCGCGTCTTTAACGAGCCCGGCCGCAACAGATTTTGCGACTTCCAGAGTCCACGTTCCGGCTCCTTTTAGGATTTCCAGGGCTTTGGACTTGTCGCCAGACTTTGCCGCCTTCTCCGCTTGAGCGATTGTGCCGATCTCCTCGTCCTGCGAGGGATTATCGGGATCGCCCTGCTTCTTCATCGCCGCTCGCACTTGCCCTAATTCTACGGCCAACTTACCGAGGTCTATCGCGCTAGCGGCCTGCACGACCAATGTGTTGTTGTCGGAACGAGCCCCGTCTCCCATCGCTCCAACATTACCTCCTATGTTCTGATACTTTGGTGCATCGGACATGGAATTTGATCCTAAAATAGGTTGCACAATAAATTGAATGCGCCCTTAAGTAACATAACGAAATCAACGTCGCCAGTGCGGAAGTGGCGACCGCAAGCCAACCTGACACGGTTGCCTACCAATCGGTCATTCTCGACGCGTTCTCGCGCAAGGCTGTTGGCTGGGCTTTCGAGCACACGCTCGACTCCCTCGCTTGCCATCACCGCGCTGGAGAAAGCCATCGCGGCTCGGGCACCGGCCCCCGGCAGCCTGATCCGTCACTCCGACCGCGGCGTGCAATACGCGTCCATCGCCTATCGCCAACGGCTTGCCGATCGCGACATCACCATCGGCATGAGCAGGCCGGGCAATCCCTTCGACAACGCCAAGGCTGAAAGCTTCATGAAAACGCTCAAGGCTGAACAGATCAACGGCAAGGCATTTGCCGACCTCAGCGAAGCCCGCCGCGCACTGTCACTGTAATTTAATCACTCGATATTATGGAGATTACGCCTCTCGACTTCTTGGCGACCGCGCTTCGTCAAAAAGTAGGACGCTGCGTCATTCTCATGAAGGAAAGCATCATCCACCATTCCATTGAGAGTACGGCGCAGGTTTCTACGCATAGGCGGTCGAACCCACCTTTCTAACTCGGAAAAAGTCGCGCCGTCGGATCCGCGCTCATACAGTAAGACCAGCACATAGCCGGAGACTTTCAGTTCGGGATTGAGCACTTTTAGGAAGCCATCAAAGTCCTCGATCACCGGCACCTTGCGCGTAACAAGATCATCGATGATTTTCGTCGCTTCGTCCGCACTCACTTGGTGATAGAGGCGGATGAATTCTGCGAGGATCCAATCCAGATTGGACACTACGAGTGTCGCATCTTGCAAATTAGGATCGATGTCATCCGCTAGATGCGCAGTGTCTCGTTTGTTGCGAATATCGTACACAACGCGGATAGCGCGCGGAATATGCACACGAATGCTCTCAGGAAATTGAGCCTTCGGATAGTTTGACAACGTCTCGAATAGTTTGTCACTAGCCACCATCCGACCAAGATCAGTGAATTTCTTAGTCGTCGCATGTTCGAGCATTCGCATGGCGGCTTCACAAAAGCGCCCCCCCTCAACGGCACTTAGGCGCAAGCCGCCGAGGAAGAAGTTGTGCTTAGCATCCTGATAAGCGGATAGAAGCTCATCAACGAGCTTGTCTGGAAAGTGCGCCTTAAGGTCAGATACGATCTGCTCGAGCATTTCGAGTTACTTGCTGCTCTTTTTTGTCGTGCGCTTTTTCCTCTTCTTGCTTGTACGGTGCTCGGCAATGGCTGSCTTAACCGCCTCACGATCCGGCAAAGCCTCTACGACGGCATCACCGCGGACCGTCATCTGCTTATTCCCGCCGCCAGCAGCCGAAAGGTAGCCGTACTTCGAACTCGTGTCGCCTAGGATCGTGGGAAGATTCAGGATAGGCTGCTGAGCAGCTTCCTTATTGATAGCCTTAATCTCCTCAGCGCCGAATTCCGTTACTTGTCTGGCCGCGTGCAGGAAATAGCCTAGGCAGGCGATCCGCTCGTACTGCGTCTTTGGCTTTTTCTGCGCGATAAATTGCTTCGGATTCAAACCGGCGAGATTTGCGCCGTTCGCTGCGCCACCTGCACCTCCACTAACACCAGCGCCCGCGCGGCCGTCGCCTCCCGTCGAGCCGTGACTTGGCAAAGAGGAGCCGGTCATCACGAAGCTCATGATCAAAGTAGCGTCAGCCTTCTCGATGGACTGATTGAAGTCGAGCCCAGGACCTTTGATTGTAACCTTGAACGTCTCTTCCGCCATCTCATCACCTAAAGGTTGAGGCGAAGAACAAATCACGAAAACAGCAAACCGAGCAACGACCGAGTTTCGCTATCCCCGGGAAACGGCGGAAGATCATCGCTGTACTAGCGATGACATAGCCACAGTAGAAAAGTTGGAGACGAAACGCCCAGCAACGCTGGTACAGTTGGGTGGGCTCGAACCACCGACCTCCTGTTCCACAGACAGGCGCTCTAACCAACTGAGCTACAACTGCATCCTTGCGAGCCGCCCTGGGGGCGCCCTTGATAAGGGCCGGTCACCGAGGGGGGCTGGACGGGGCGGAAACTAGGTGCAACGGCCGTTTTTGGCAAGGCCGCAAAACCCGAGAATCGCCCTTCAGACGAGGTTATTTCCAAAGCAAAACCCGGGCCCTGCGGCCCGGGTTTCTATTGTTTGGGCATGATCTTAGCGGAAAACCGCTTCACGCTTTGCGCTGGCGGCCCCTTCGGGTCCGGATCATGCCTTGGCCCGGCCGCTCAGGCGGCGGGCGGGTAGAGCTTCGCGGCGCTGGCCTTGAGCGGCTCGGCGGTGGCGCTCGCAACCCGCTGGGTGATCTCGGCGAGCTCCTTGGCCTGGGCCTGGAAGGTCTCGAGCTGCTTCTTGGAATGGCTGCTCCACAGCGCGAACGCATCCGACGGCGACTTCACGCCGAGCAGCTCCTGGGTGAAGTCCAGATGGGCCTGGGTGTTGGCCTTCATGAACTCCATCAGCTTGGCCGAGTATTCGCTCGCGCCCTTGCTGGCGGTGGTGAACACCGCCTCGATGGTGCCGTTCTGGCTTTCAGCCGCGTCCTTGAACTTGGCGTAGCTCTCGCGGGCCTGCGAAACGCCCTTTTCGGCGAACGCCCGCATCTGTTCCGGGACCTCGAACGGAATGATCGAGGCAGTGAATGGATCTGTCGCACCTGTCATGGATGTCCCTCACGATTATGGAAAATGGAGTGAGCCTTCTGGCGCGCCCGCCGGCCCCCGGTCTGGGCCTTTCAAATTCAGCGGGTACGAAGACTGGAAACGCAAAACAAACGAGATGGCTCGCCCAGCGCCCAGCAGTATCCCCGCGTAACATGTCAACATTGTGCATCGCAACGCGATCCGGGCTGCGCGGTGAAAATTTAATCCCGGGGAGGATGAGGTTCCTGCCAGCGGGAACCCATGGTTGCGGTACCAAGATGCGACCCATGAAGGCGGTCCGCTCCCTCTCCCGCTTGCGGAGAGGGTTGGGGTGAGGGTGCTTCCGCAATGGGACAGTCCCAATGAGGAAAGAGCCCTCACCCGCGCCTTCGGCATAGCCGAGGCTTCGCCTCGGCGTTTCCTGAGAGACGGCCGCCGAAAGCGGCCTGCGCTCTCCCGCAAGCGGGAGAGGTTGGACCGAGTCGGCGGCCCCACTCAGTTCAAGCCAATGGACATCCCGGCCTTCGTGCGTCGGCTTGGCCGCGTCCATCGCGGCTGACCATCCCCCCGCGAATCCTGCGGATGCTGCGCTGGTGCTTCTTGCGGGCTCAGGCACATTAAGGTTATCGCGGCTTTAGGCCTTTCCCGCTAGACCGGGGCCGTGGACCTGCCCGCAGCCGCGGGCGATACTAACCCTTTCTTAAGGCTGTCATTCCCGGCAGCCGCCCTACCAGATGCGTGAGACTTGAAGCCGGTCGGATGAGCAGTTCGGATTTCCAGTTGCGAGGCGTGGGCGATCCGCGGCTGGCCGTGCATGCGACCTCTCCGCTGCCCGCCTGGCTGTGGTCGATCGACGGCACGCGGGTGCTCTGGGCCAATCCGGTCGGCGCAAAATTCTTCGGCGCGGACCATGCCGCCGCGCTGGCGGGCAAGAGCTTCGGGCCGGCGGACAGCCATCGCCGCCAGGTCGCCCGCCTCGCCCGCCACCTTTCGGCCAACGGCGCGGTCAGGCTCGAACGGCTGCGCGGCTTTGGCGCCCGGCTCGGCGTCCTGATGACCTGCGCCTGCGCGCGGCTCGAATTTGCCGACGGCAGCCATGGCGTGCTGGTCACCGCGATGAATCCAGCCGGCCGCACCATGCCGCTGGTCGAGCGCCTGCACCGGCTGGTCGCAGGCGCAGCGGTGCCGATGGCGGCGTTCGCGCCCGACGGCCTGTTCGCCGGCGCCAGCGAAGCCGCCCGCGCGCTGCTCGGCTTTCGCGATCTCGACGAGGCCGGCCTCGCGCAGGCGCGCAGCGATGCGCTTAGCCTTGGCCGCGCCGAGCTGCCGATCGGCATCGGCCACATGGTGCTGCAACGGGTCGGCCTCGGTGCCGATATCGGCCTGGTCGCGCTGATCGAGCCCGCGCCGGCGCAGGCCGCGCACGATGCCGCGCCCGAGACGGCACAGGAGACCATGCCTGAGCCGGCCGCTCCACCGGCAGAAGCCGCAGTGCCGCCAGTTGCATCCGCGCCGCCGGACGACCCGCAGCCCGCGCCGCCGAACCCAGCGCCGGCCGCTATCGCGCTGTTCGACGCGTTTGCCGAGCCGGTCGACCCACCGGCGCCGACCGAGACGATCACGCACACGCCTGCGCTGCCCGCCAGCGAAGCGGCGCCGGACGTCGCACCGGTCCAAGACAATGTCCAAGACACCGTCGACCAGACGATCGAAGCCGCATCCAAAACTCCGGTTGAAAACTTGGCCGAAGCCATTGTGTCGCCCCAGGGTGAGCCGATCACAGCCGGCATGGTCGAGCCGCCGTCGGGCCAAGCGGAGCCGTCCGCACCGCGCCAGCATCCGCTGCGCTTCCTGTGGCAGGTGGATGTGGAGGGCCGCTTTGTGCTCGCAACCGGCGAGTTCATCCGCCTGATCGGCCCACACACGGCCGCGGGCTTCGGCCGCCCCTGGCGCGAGATCGCCGACGCGTTTTCGCTCGATCCCGAGGGGCGCGTCGCGCAGGCGCTGGCCAGCCACGATACCTGGGCCGGGATCACCGTGAACTGGCCGGCCGATGGCGGTGAGCGCCTGCCGGTCGAGCTCGCGGGGCTTCCGGTCTATGATCACGCGCGCCATTTTGCCGGCTTCAAGGGCTTTGGCGTCTGCCGCGATCTCGACAGCCTCAACCGGCTCGATGCGCTCCGGCGCTTTGAGCTGCGCGCCGAGCCGGCCGCACAGCATGGCGTGTCCACCGAATGGGTCGAGCCCGATCCCGAACCGGAGGCGCCGCCTCCGCCGATCGAGCCGCCCGCACCTGAGCCTGAAGCTGAACTGCCCGAACCCGTCACCGAAGCGAATTCACACCCAACCGATCTGGAAACATCAGTGGAAACGCCTCCCAATGTCGTGCCGTTCCGCGCCCCCGGCGACACGCGATCGCCGACGCTGACCCCTGTCGAGAACAGCGCGTTCAACGAGCTCGCGCGGCAATTGTCCGAGCGCCTCGAACGCGAGCGAGAGACGATCGCAGCCGTCACCTCCGAGCCGCCGGCCGCGGCGAGTCCGCCCGAACCGCCGATGCGGGAGCTCGATGCGCCACACGCGCCGGCCGAATGGCTGACCGAGCCCGCGCCGCCCGCGCACGGCCACAGCGTGCGCGACCGCGCGCTGCTCGACCTTTTGCCGACGGGCATCCTGATCTACCGGCTCGACCGCCTGCTCTATGCCAACCCCGCCTTCCTCGCGCGCATGGGCTATCCCGGCCTGACCGCGCTGGAGGATGCCGGCGGGCTCGATGCGCTCTATGTCGAGCCCGGCGTGTCCGCGGCCAGCAGCACGTCGCAAGCGGGCACGCCGGTGACGATCAGCGCGGCGGTGGCGAACGGCGAACAGCCGCTCGCGACCACCGAGGCGCATCTGCACACGATCGACTGGGACGGCAATCCCGCGCATGCGCTGATCTGCGCGCTGCCGCAGGCAGCACAAGTCGTCGCCGCGCCCGCCATCGTCGAAACCGTGGTGGCGGCGCCGGTCGCGCCCGAGCCGGAGCTCGAGGCCGGGGATGCCGAGGCGGAAGATCTCGCCGCGATCCTCGACACCACGGCCGAGGGCATCGTGATGTTCGATGCCGAAGGCAACATCCACGCCTGCAACCGCAGCGCCGAGGCGCTGTTCGGCCATGACGGCGAAGCCCTGCTGCAGAAGAACCTGGTGAGCCTGTTCGCGCCCGAGAGCCAGCAGGTCGTCGTCGACTATCTCGACAGCGTCAGGAGCCAGGACATCGCGAGCCTGCTCGACCATGGCCGCGAGGTGCTGGGCCGCGAGAAGAACGGCGGCGTCATTCCGCTCGCCATGATCCTCGGCCGCACCCGGCCCGACGGCCCGAACTTCTTCGCGGTGTTCCGCGATCTGTCGCAGAGCAAGAAGGGCGAGAGCGAGCTGACGCGGGCCCGCCATCTCGTCGACGGCGCGGCCAACGCCAAGGCCGACATGCTGGCGCGGATCAGCCACGAGATCCGCACGCCGCTCAACGCCATCATCGGCTTCGCCGAGGTGATGATCTCCGAACGCTTCGGCACGCTCGGCAACGAGCGCTACGGCGAGTACATGAAGGACATCCGCGCCTCCGGCGAGCGCGTCATCACCATCATCGACGATCTGCTCGAGCTGTCGCGCATCGAGACCGGCAAGCTCGACCTCAACTTCGCCAACCTCAGCCTCAACGACCTGGTCGAAGCCTGCGTCGTGGTGATGCAGCCGCAGGCCAACCGCGAACGCATCATCATCCGCACCTCGCTCGCCCATGCGCTGCCGCAGGTCACGGTGGACGCGCGCGCCATGCGGCAGGTCACCATGAACCTGATCTCCAACTCGATCCGGCTTGCCAGCGCCGGCGGCCAGGTCATCGTCTCGACCGCGCTCACCGACCGCGGCGAGATCGCGCTGCGCATCCGCGACACCGGCCATGGCCTCACCGAGCGCGAAGTCGCGGCCGCGATGGAGCCGTTCCGCACCCCGCCGCCGGGCGATGCCTCGGACAATTCCGCGCTCAGCCTGTCCCTGACCAAGGCGCTGGTCGAGGCCAACCGCGCCCGGTTCAACATCAAGAGCACGGCCAACACCGGCACGCTGATCGAGGTGGTGTTCGCACCGGCGCTGGCGCGGGCTTGAGGCGAGATCAGGCCAGATCGATTGCTGCCACGAGGCAGGTTGCGCTCCGCCCCTGATCGTCGAACTCATCGACGATCAGGCCCCTTCGCAAGATTCTCCGTCATCCTCTCGTCGAAAGACGAGCCCGACATTGGGTCAACTCGACGACAAACCAGCCTCGACCTCGGCGTTGAGAAGAATGGACATGATTTTCTGTCCCACTGGCGAGGCGAGGCTGCCGGCGGACAGAACCACGACGCCATTGCCCGACGGAGCGTTTGCGCCGTTCTGAACCCAGCTCTCAAACCCCATCCACGAGCTGAAGCCCGGTACGCCGCCATCTTTCGACAGGACACGTCCCGCCGCGCCGGCGATGTTCGGAAAGAACCACCCAATTCCGACCGTGGGGCCGTTCGTCGGCCCCCCGCAGATGCCCGTCGCCGTACCGCATTTGCCCCGGGTCCAGCCGGTCTGCTGCTGCGTCTGCAGGATGGCGAATTCCGTCGGTGAAGGCTGCAGTTGGCCCATGTTGTAGAGCAGCCATTGCAGCATGTCCGAGGCGCAGCTGACGATCGATCCGCTCCCGAACTCCATCGGTGGGCACGGCAAATAGCTATGACCTACGTCGAAAGGCTGCGTCCCGTCGTATCCACACGCCATGCTGGGCACCTGGCCCGTACTGAACAACGCGGTGTTGTTCATGCCCAGACCCGCGCACAGCTCCACGAGTTGCGTGTTGTACTCGTCATAGACGTCGACATAGGTGTTCTGCGGGTTGGCGCCGGCAATAGCCAGGAGGGACCAGGCAAGGTTTGAATACGTGTAGCACTGGCCCGGCGGACAGATCCAAGCCGAGTGCTGTCCGCTGTTGAACCAAGCGACGAGCTCGGTGAAGTTCTGCAAGTTACTCGGCGGGCAGAATGGTCCCCGCGGATCGGGAGGCAAGCCGTTATCCTGCGGAAATCCAGAAGCATAGGTGACGATGTCGGCGACCGGAATCCCGCTGATCGCGGCCGGCAGGGAAATCGAGGGCATGCAGGACCCGACCGTATTCCCATCATATGTGCCCTGAAGGCTGTAAAAAATTCTGGATGTGAAGACTTTGGAAATGGACCCGATTTCGAACAGCGTATTTGGCAGGTTCGCAGCGGCCACGACGTTGTGGTTCGAGTCCCAGACTTCAGTCTGGGAGGGAGAGAAGAACTTTGCGGAGGGGGTGCCGGAGCCGTCAAAGTCCGTGAAGACGTACACGGCCATCCCCATGTAATCACTGACGGCAGCGTCTATGATGGTTTGGATCGCCGAGCTCGGGTCCGATAAGGCCATGGCGCCCCTCCCCATTGCAAGCTTGATCGCCAGCAGACTTTAGCATCTTCCATTGCGGTTGTCTTTATAAGAATGACATCGTGTGGTTGATTACGCGATTTAATGGTGAGGGGTGGTGCAAGTTGCTTCGTGGGCGCGAGGCCTGGCTTTGGCCATCTGCGAAGTCAGGCGATGTCCGCTTCCCTCCGCGAGCTAGAAGCCGCACAAAAAAGAGCACGGCGCCCGCCGCTATGCAGCCTGTTGCCCGTCCATGAGCCAATAGACGATGGCGGTCAGGGCGAGGGTCGATGCGCCTGCAACGATGAAGGCGGCGAGATAGTCGCCATTCGGGCTGAGCTGCAGCGCCGCGCCCAGAAGCGCGATCCCGAAGCTGAAACCGATTTGGCGCATCGTGACGCAAATGGCCGATGCGGTCGCCGCACGATCGCCTGGAACCGCCGACACGGCGGCGGCGGTGATCTGAGCGTTGATCACGGCACAGCCTGATCCGCTGACCAGCAACGCGATGACGGTCATTGCCAGCGTGTGCGGCCCCGCATTTGCGCCGGAGATCGCACCGAGTGCCAGGTCAGCCATCCCGATCAGAGCGAGACCACCACAGAAGAACGTCCGTGACGGGATGCGGGTCGTCAAGGCCGCGCCATAGCGCGGCAACACCATCATCGGCAATGTGAGCGCGACCAGGAGCCAGCCCGCCCCAAGCGGGCTGAGACCCAACGGTCCGCGTGCCAATTGCGGCACGTAGACGAGCAGCGACCAGAATCCGGTCGATCCCGCGATCGGGACGAGGCACATCGCGATGAACTGCCGGGATCCGAACAGCTTGAGATCGAACGCCGGGTTGGGGTGTCGGTGTTCCACCCAAACGAACAGAAGCAGCGCAATCCCGGAAGCCGCGAGTCCTGCCAGGAACGTCGCCGACGCGATGCCGCCAAGCGCGGGCGCTTCCAGCAGCATGAACGCGAGCGCCGCCGACGTGATCGCAAGAAGGCCGGCACCGAGCCAATCGACCTTGGCGCTCGAACGCTGCTGGTCGAGCCCATTGCCAATTCTGCACAGCACCAGCACAACCAGGACCGCGCAAAGCGGCAAGTTGACCCAAAAAATCCAGCGCCACCCGATCGTATCGGCCAGCAACGATCCGAGCGGCGGGCCAGCGACCATCGAGGCACCGACGATCGTGCCCCAAAGTCCAAACGCCCGCGCGCGGCGAGGCCCCTCGTAGGCACCGGCAAGGAGGGCGGACGAGGTGCTGGTGAGGCAGGCACCGGCGATACCTTGCAATGTGCGGAATGTCAGCAGAACGTCGAACGTTGTCGCGCACGCACACAGCAGGGAAGCCAGGCCAAACAGCCCCGCCCCCCAAGTGAACATCTGAACGCGTCCGTATCTGTCGGCAAGGCTGCCTGCAATCGGCAGACAGAAGATCAAGGCGAGGCTGTAGACGTCGATGGCCCAGGCCGCTCGCGCGGAAGCGGCGCCGAGGTCGCGGCCAATGTCGGGCAAGGCAGCTGCCAAGGCCGTCAGGTCGACTTGAAACAGAAAGCCGCTCAAGCATGCCGCAAGCAGCGTCGCCGTTTCGAGGGACATGCGATTGCCGCGGTCGTCGGCACGCCAACTGGCGCTCCGCGCTTCATCGTCGTTCTGAGGTTTGTCGAGCATGGTCGTTGCGGCCTCCATGGCGCATGGATGGCCGGGCAACAGGCTCTGGTCGAATGATGGTTCCTCAAAAGCTCATGAATCTGTATCATGGCTTGAGGAGACCGAGATGCCACGCCGCTTGCCGCCCTTCGCACCGCTCGTCGCGTTCGACGCCGTCACCCGCCATGGTTCATTCACACGCGCCGCGGCGGAGCTGGGCGTCACACAGAGTGCGGTCAGCCATCAGATCCGAAAGCTGGAGGACCATTTCGGGGTCGCATTGTTGCAGCGGCAGAACCCGGGGATCGGGATAACACCCGCCGGCGCGCAGCTCAGGCAGGAGCTTGCGGCAGCACTCGACGCGCTTGGTGCGCTGGATGCTCAGGTGCGGCGGCGCTCGAACCGAACGACGTTGCGTGTGGGCGCGAGCTCGGCGTTGGCAACGTGGTGGCTCGTCCGCCGCCTGCCGGACTTTACGGCGCGATATCCGTCGATCAACGTTGATCTCAAGCCACTGGAGACAGGGGACAGCTCAAGGCGGCCGCTCGACGTGCGAATTGTCTGGAACGCGAGCGAAGACGCACGGCGGACGTCGACGCAATTGCCGCTGTTCTGGGAGCGGATTTTTCCCGTCTGTGCGCCACACCTGTTGCCGCGGCGGCGTCCCTTGACCGACCCCGACGGCCTGCTGGCCCTGCCGCTCATCCACAAGGGCGACAACGCGACCGGCGACTGGGGTTGGCCCTCCTGGTTCAGACGCCTGGGATTGCCGAAATCGGGCGCCGCCGCTGGCAGCCTGACGCTGGACGACATGGGAATGTGCATGTCGGCTGCGGCCGAGGGGGCCGGCGTGACATTGGGGCGCTCGCTTCTGGTTGCAGATGCGGTTTCGTCTGGACGCCTCATGTCCGCGCTCGCCAATTACCCCACGGTCGAGTGCACGAAAATTCAGGTTGCGCAGTGGCCAGCCGATCTGATCGGCGATCGCAGCGTCGAATTGTTCGTGAATTGGCTCGCTGAGCAAGCCGAGACGACCGTGAAGACTATGTCGGCGGCCTAGTCCAGGATACGTCTTGCTGTCGCGGGCGGCGCACGATCAGGCCGCGCGCACCGTGTCCAGGAACCTGCCGAGCTCGAGCTTGAGGCGATTGCTGTCGTTCGACAGCGACTGCGCCGCGGAGCGCGCCTGCGACGAGGCCGAGCCGGTCTCGGTGGCGCCCCTGGCGTACGCTGCTGATGTTGGCGCTGACCTGCGTGGTGCTCAGGGAAATCCTCGCGCCTCCATGGATTGACCGAACCATCGCGACGCGGCGTGAGCCACCTCCTCATAGTCGGGCGTGCCGTCGCAGGCCCACACGACGAAGCCGTCGGGGCGCACCAGCACAGCACTCAGGCCCAGCCGGTCCTTTGCGTCATCGGCGACATATGTGATCCGGTCGCTCCAGCGGCTTGCAAGCATCCGAAGCGGTGCACGGGCGCCGAAGTCCAGCAATATCCCTTTCGCCGGCCTGAGACGTTCTGCGACCGTCGTCCCGTCAAGCAATTCAAAATCGGGAGCACTCCGGCCGACAAGCTGATGGCTGCCACCGAGATCGTAGCGGAGCGAAACGCCGCGCACGCGCTCGGCGAAATAGGTCGCACCGTCCCGCGTCTCGATGAGATCGCGAATGATGGCCTGGAGCGCGCGGGTGCTCGGCGTCGGCCGCATGATCGCGACCTGCGCGCGCGACCAGTCGAGGATTTGCGCGCCCACAGGATGCCGCTCGCGCGAATAGCTGTCGAGGAGATCGGCCGGTGCTTGCCTGCAGATCGTGGCCGCCAGTTTCCAGCCCAGGTTCATCGCATCGCCGAGACCAAGATTGAGGCCCTGGCCGCCCAGCGGCGAATGGATGTGGGCGGCGTCGCCCGCCAGGAGCACCCGCCCCTTGCGATACGTGGTTGCCTGATGGGCCCGATCCGTCCAGGTGGCGGCGAGCCGAAGCGCCGTGACGGTGACGTCGGTGCAGGAGACGCGACGCAGGACACTCTGCACATGCTCGCGCGTGATCGGCTCGGTCCGGTGGAAAGCTCCGCCGTCGAAATCGACCATCGCGATCGTCCCGGGCTGCGCATAGGTATACATGCCGGCGGGCGTGTAGTTGCGACCCTGGCGAAGCCTGTCCGGATCGGCCAGCTCGACATCGATGGAATAGCCCGTGAACTCGGGGTCGGTGCCGACGAAGTCGAAGCCGCCGATCTTGCGCACCGTGCTGCGGCCGCCGTCGCATCCGACAAGCCAGCGTGCCCGGAAGGTCGCGCCGGCCGCCTGCACTGTCACGTCTTCGCTCGAGGCGACAATGGCATTCACGCCAAAACCGCGCCGGATCTCGACGCCCATGCTGCATGCGCGCGCAGCCAGAACGGATTCGAGCGTTTCCATATCGACGGCGAGGTTGGCATCGGCCGACGTTGGCAGACGCCAGGACCACTTCGCGACATCGACGTTGTCCTGATAGAACTGGATGCCGGCGAAATGACCCGCGGGCCGCCGCGTCTGCTGCATCCAGTGGGCTGCGCTCTTGATCGCGCCTGAGGCAAGCTGCTGCGCGGCCACGATCTCCTCCAGCAGGCCGCGCCGGTGAAAGGCCTCGCGTGTGGGGATCGAAAGACCGCGCAGGCCAAACGGGAGCTGCTTCAGGGCCGAATGCGAATCTTGCGATTGCTCCAGCACCAGCACCTGGAGACCGGCGAGCCGCAGCTCGCATGCGAGATAAAGGCCGACGGGCCCGGCACCGGCAATGACGACGTCGTATGGAATCGAAGATTGATCGTGCATGAGACGCTCCTGTGGTCGATGTTCGACCGGAGCGTTCCCTGGGCTTGAGAATCACACGGACGAACGATTGGGCGCCTTGGTGGCGTCCGATGTTCGTCGCGGGGATCTCGTGCACAAGGCCAAAGACCAGAGCTTTCGTTACCGAAAGGACTTGGGCTTACCAGACCAAGTCTGCCTTTTCCGACAGAAGACATATAGTTTCGTGACGATCGATCTGCAACGAAAAAGGCACGGCGCTTGCGGCGCCGTGCCTTTCTCATTCACGTGGCCTGGATCAGCTATAGATCTCGAACAGGCCGGCGCCGCCCTGGCCGCCGCCGATGCACATCGTCACCACGCCCCACTTGGCCTTGCGGCGCGCACCTTCCTGGAGCAGGTGGCCGGTGAGACGGGCGCCGGTCATGCCGAAGGGATGGCCGATCGCGATCGAGCCACCGTTGACGTTGTACTTCTCGGGATCGATGCCGAGCTTGTCGCGCGAATAGAGGCACTGGCTGGCGAAGGCCTCGTTGAGCTCCCAGAGATCGATGTCGTCGATCTTGAGGCCATGACGCTTCAACAGCTTCGGCACGGCAAAGATCGGTCCGATGCCCATCTCGTCCGGCTCGCAACCCGCCGCCGCCCAGGCGACGAAGCGGCCCATCGGATTGAGCCCGCGCTTCTCCGCGTCCTTGGCTTCCATCAGCACCACGGCCGCCGCGCCGTCCGAGAGCTGGCTGGCGTTGCCGGCGGTGACGAACTTGCCGGGGCCCTTCACCGGCTCGAGTTTTGCCAATCCTTCCAGCGTGGTCTCAGGGCGATTGCATTCATCGCGATCGACGACATAGTCGACGATGCTCTCGGCCTTGGTCGCCTTGTCGACCACCTTCATCTTCGTCTTCATCGGGACGATCTCGTCCTTGAACTTGCCCGCCTGCTGGGCGGCCGCCATGCGGCGCTGCGACTCCAGCGAATATTCGTCCTGGTATTCGCGGCTGAGCTTGTAGCGCTCGGCGACGATGTCGGCGGTATCGATCATCGCCATGAAGATGTCCGGCGCGGTCTTGAGCAGATCCGGATCGACCCATTCCTTCGGCGAGCCGCCGCCCGGGATCGAGATGCTCTCGACACCGCCTGCGACGATGCAGTCGGAGCCGTCGGAGCGGATCGAGTTCGCGGCCATGGCGATGGTCTGGAGGCCCGACGAGCAGAAGCGGTTCACCGACACGCCGCCGGTCGATTTGGGCAGGCCCGCGAGCAGCGCGGCCTGACGGCCGATGTTCGGCGCACCATGGGCGCAATTGCCGAGATAGCAGTCCTCGACATAGTCCTTCTCGACACCGGCGCGGTCGACCGCATGATGGATGGCATGGGCCGCGAGCGACATCGGCGGCGTTATGTTGAACCCGCCACGGCCGGACTTCGCCAGGCCCGTGCGTGCATAGGAAACGATGACGGCTTCACGCATTGTTTTCTCCCTTTTTCGAACGATTGGTACGGAGCGTCTTGGCGCTATTGGTACACAAAGTTGGAAGGCCGGGGGAGAAATAAAGCGCGGCACCGCACCAACAAAAAGCCGCCCTCGCGAAGAGGGCGGCGTCGTTGTTCCGCAGGTCGGAATTTATGGTATGATGCCCGTCATTCCGGGGCGGCTCGCAGAGCCGAATCCGGAATCTCGAGATTCCGGGTTCGATGCTTCGCATCGCCCCGGAATGACGGAGTGTCAGAACGTCAGCGCCTTGACCTGCTTGACCTGCGGCAGGGCCTGCACCTTGGCGAGCACGTCCGCCGGCACCGCGCCGTCGACCTCGACCAGCGCGATGGCGTCGCCGCCCTGCTCGACGCGGCCGAGATGGAAGGTCGCAATGTTGATCTTGGCGTCACCCAAGAGGCTCGCGAACTTGCCGATGAAGCCCGGCTTGTCCTCGTTGGTCACGTAGATCATCGACTTGCCGAACTCGGCGTCGACGCGGATGCCCTTGATGTCGACCAGGCGCGGCTTGCCGTCGTGATAGACGGTGCCGGAGACTGAGCGCTCCTGGCGTTCGGTCGCGACCGTCACGGTGATCAGGCTCTCATAGTCGCTCTGGGCGGCGCGCACGATCTCGTCGACCACCATGCCGCGCTCCTTGGCGACGACCGGCGCCGACACCACGTTGACCTCGCCCAGCATCGGCCGCAGCAGGCCCGACAGCACGGCTGACGTGATCGCCTTGATCTTCATCTCGGCGACATGGCCCTCATAGGTGATCTCGACCTTGAGGATGCCGGTCTCGGTGAGCTGGCCGGCAAACGAGCCGAGCTTCTCGGCGAGCGCGATGAACGGCTTCAGCTTCGGCGCCTCTTCCGCGGTGATCGAGGGGAAGTTGACGGCGTTCGAGATCGCGCCGGTCAGCAGATAGTCCGACATCTGCTCGGCGACCTGGAGCGCGACGTTCTCCTGCGCCTCGGTGGTGGAGGCGCCGAGATGCGGCGTGCAGATCACGTTGGGGTGGCCGAACAGCACGTTCGCGGTCGCGGGCTCCTCGACGAAGACGTCGAAGGCGGCACCCGCGATGTGCTTGGAATTCAGCGCATCCACCACCGCCTGCTCGTCGACCAGGCCGCCGCGGGCACAGTTGATCAGGCGCACGCCCTTCTTCATCTTGGCGATTGCGGCAGCATCAATGATGTTCTTCGTCTTCTCGGTGAGCGGGGTGTGCAGCGTGATGAAATCGGCGCGCTTGAGCAGCTCGTCGAGATCGACCTTCTCGACGCCGATGTCCTTGGCGCGCTCTGGCGATAGGAACGGATCGAAGGCGACGACCTTCATGCGCAGGCCGAGCGCGCGGTCGGCGACGATCGAGCCGATATTGCCGCAGCCGACGACGCCGAGCACCTTGCCGGTGATCTCGACGCCCATGAAGCGGTTCTTCTCCCACTTGCCGGCCTGGGTCGAGGCGTCGGCCTGCGGGATCTCGCGCGCCAGCGCCAGCATCAGCGTGACGGCGTGCTCGGCAGTCGTGATCGAATTGCCGAACGGCGTGTTCATCACGATGATGCCTTTTGCCGTAGCGGCGGGAATCTCGACGTTGTCGACGCCGATGCCGGCGCGGCCGATCACCTTGAGGTTGGTCGCCTTGTCGAGGATCTTCGCGGTCGCCTTCGTCGCGGAGCGGATCGCGAGGCCGTCGTAATTGCCGATGATCTCGGCGAGCTTGTCCTTGTCCTTGCCGAGATTGGGCTGGAAGTCGACCTCGACACCGCGGTCCTTGAAGATCTGCACGGCGGCGGGAGAGAGCGCGTCGGAAATGAGAACTTTGGGTTTGGTCATGGGGATGATCCTTCGCCTTCCCTAACGGGAGGATCGGCCTGCGACGGCCGGAATTGAGTACGGGAGCTTTGTCTTCCCCCTCTCCCCGTTTTTACGGGGAGAGGGTTGGGG
>NZ_JBFULU010000030.1:0-91964 GCF_054049735.1 Bradyrhizobium sp. P5_C12 | reverse complement strand
CCTACAAACAGCGCAACCGCATCGAGCGCTGCTTCTGCCGGCTCAAACACTTCCGACGCTTGGCAACCCGTTATGACAGGCGAACCGCCAACTTTACCGGCTTCATCCATCTCGCAGCCGCAATGATCTGGATGCAATAAATGTCGATCGGTCCTAGGGCGAGTCCTCATGAACGTCGGCTTCCGAAGATAAAGCGGAAGTCGCCCCGCGTGGTCGCCATCGACAGCTTCTGACCCGAAACAGATTGCAGCGTGATCAGCATCACAGAGCCGAAGCTTGCCTTTCGGCAGGCTCCGCCTACGCTGCGCACATGTTATTCGGGGCTGTGATGGGCGCGTTTCGCTGGTTTTCATTGGTCTTTTTCATCTTGCTGACGTGCGGCTCGGCGCATGCCGAGCGGCGCGTTGCGCTGGTGATCGGCAATTCCGCCTACAAGAGCGTGCCGAGGCTCGCCAACCCCGCAAACGATGCCGCTCTGGTCGGCGCCATGATCAAGAAGGCCGGGTTCGACTGGATCGACATCAGGACCGATCTCAGTGTTGCCGAGATGCGCAAGGCTCTGCGCGACTTTGGTGGACGGGCGCGAGACGCTGAAGTTGCCGTCATCTATTACGCTGGTCACGGCATCGAGTTGGACGGAACCAACTACCTCATTCCGACGGATGCGACTCTTGAGACCGACAGCGACGTTCTCGATGAGACCGTGGCGCTCGACCGGGCGCTGTTCGCCGTCGAGCCCGCGAAGCAGCTTCGGCTCATCATACTGGACGCATGCCGCGACAATCCCTTCGCCAAGACAATGAAGCGCACGGTCGCCGCCCGCGCCATCGGGCGCGGCCTCGCCAAGATCGAGCCGACCAGCCCGAACACGATGATTGCGTTCGCCGCCAAGGCGGGGTCAACCGCCTCGGATGGCGATTCAAAGAACAGCCCCTTCGCCGCAGCGCTGGTCGAGCGATTGCCAACGCCCGGTCTCGACCTGCGCAAGGCGTTCGGGTTCGTCCGCGACGATGTCCTGAAGAGCACCAGCTACAAGCAGGAGCCGTACGTCTACGGCTCGCTCGGCGGCGATGACGTGTCGCTCGTCCCTGCCAAGCCGGTCGTCGCCGGGCCGCAGGCCAACCCGGACAGCGAAATCCGGCGCGACTATGAACTGGCGCTCCAGCTTGGCACGCGCGATGTGTGGACCGCCTTTCTCAATCGCCATCCGAGCGGGTTCTACACCGACCTGGCCAAGGCCCAGCTAAATCGGATTGCCGCCGAGGATGCGCGTGCTGCGGCCGCCGAGAAGGCCCGGCAGGCCGAGGACGAGAAGGCCCGGCTCATCGCCGACCGCGCCAAGAAGGCCGAGCAGGACAAGGCGGCGGCCGCCGCCAAGGCCGCCGAGGACGCCCGGCTTGCCGCCGAGAAGGCCAAGCAGCTCGAGGACGCCAAGGCGGCCGCGGCCGAGCAGCGCAGGAAGGACGCCGAGGCGGCTGCGAAGGCGCTCGCCGACAAGCTGGCCGCCGAGAAGGCGCTGGCCGCGAAGCTCGCGAGCGACAAGGCCGCCGCCGAGCCGGCGGCGAAGCAGGCCGCCGAGAAACAAGCCTCCGCCAACGCCGAGCAGAAGGTCGCGGCTGTAACGCCCTCCTCGACCCCGCCGGCGATGTCGCCGCAGGAAACGACGAAGCTGGTGCAGTCGGAACTCCGCCGCGTCGGCTGTCTGACGGCCTCGGCGGACGGCGACTGGAACGCGTCGTCACAACGCTCGCTGACGCTGTTCAACAAATACGCCGGCACGAAATTCGACACCAAGCTCGCGAGCTTCGATGCGCTGGACGCGATCAAGGCCAAGCCGGGCCGCGTCTGCCCGCTGGTGTGCGACCATGGCTTCAGGGCCGACGGCGATGCCTGCGTAAAGATCGCATGTCGCCCGGGCTCTCGCGTCAACGACGACAATGAATGCGAGAAGGTGCAGGACAAGAAGCCGGTCGCGACGCGTGACGGTAACGGCAGCCGTGACGCCGAGCGCAAGCAAATCGAGTCCACGCCACCGAAGCGGGAGGCGAAGCCATCGGGGCAAATCTACTGCAATAATGCCGGTTGCCGCCCGGTTCGACCCGGCTGTCGCCTTGAGACTTACAGGAGTGGCGTAACGGTGCCGAGCAACGGAGCTGTTGGAAGCCTTGTCGAGGTCTGCAATTGAAGCCAACCAAGGGATGCCGCGAACAAGCCCGGTCATGCCCGTCTCCTGAGCTCAGACTGTCTCTCCAACGCCTCCGGCGGTGCAATTAATTCTTGATTCTTCGGACCCGCGAAAGCGGCCCGAGTCATTGAGTGTCACCGCAATCCCGGATCAAGACCGGTCACGATCCGAACGCCGCAAGGCCCGCCGACGCAACCTGCGCGTCCTGGGTTGATTGCATGCCTGACACTCCGATCGCGCCGATCACCCTGCCGTCGCGCACGATCGGAAGGCCGCCTTCCAGTGGGGTCAGATTGGTCATGCCCAGAAGCCGCAGATGAAGGCCGCCGTTGGCAAGCGCGGATTCGAAGGCCGCGGTCGACCGCCTGAAATCGACCGCCGTTTTCGCCTTCTGCTGGGCGACAAGCACGCTGCCATGCTGCGCCTGATCGAGACGGTAGAGCAGGACGAGATGGCCGCCGCTGTCGGTGACGGCGATCACCATCGGCCATCCATGACGTTGCGCTTCGGCGCGTGCCGCGCCGGCGACGAGCGTCGCCTCGTCGAGTGTGATGGGGGCGCCATAGAGGGGCGTCAGGGCTGCAAGAGGCGCTTGTGCCGTGGGGTCGATTGTCGTCATGGAGAGCTCCGGTTGGCTGCGGGCTCATCAACAACATATCGCGCATCCGGTGATAATATATGATATCGAGGATACATTATCTCACTTTTCGAGAGAATAGCCCCTGCCCTCGCTTGCGGACTACACGACGTTTCTGGCTATCGTTGACGAGGGCAGCCTGACGTCGGCAGCAATTCGCCTTGGCAGATCGCTTCAGGCGGTGAGCCGGTCGCTGGCGCGGCTCGAGCAGGATCTCGGCGTGGAGCTGGTGTCGCGGACGACGCGGCGCCTGCATCCCACGACGGCGGGGCTCCACTTTGCCGACCGCATCCGCCTGGCACTCACGACCATCGACGGCGCGCGCGAAGATCTGCTTGCCAGCGACCGGCGCCTCGCCGGCACCATCCGCATCGGCACATCGAGCCTGTTCGGCCCCGAATACGTGACCCCAGCGCTAAGCCAGTTTCTGACGCGGAATCCGGAAGTCGACATCGAACTTGTCTTGTCTGATGAGCATGTCGACCTCGTCGCCGATAAGCTGGATTTCGCCATTCGCATCGGCAACCTGCCGGACTCGAACCTGCGGGTTCGCCGCCTCGGCGGCTTGAATTGGGCGGTGTTCGCTGCACCGGCCTATCTCGCCGCGCACGGTCGTCCCGAGCATCCACGCGAGCTATCCCGACATGCGTGCGTGTTGCGGGCCAGCGACGACGACAGATGGGTCTTTGCCGGCAACAAGCGGCGCATCGAGGTGCGCGGCCGCTTTCGGTCGGAAAATGCCGCCGTGCGCAATGCGGCCGTGGCGTCAGGCCTTGGCATCGGACTCGCGCCGCTCTGGCAGGTGCGCAGGCTCATCGAGCAAGGGATCGTCGAGCAGATCCTTGTCGGCCACGAGCCGCCGCCTATTCCACTCCAGATCGTTTGGGTCAGGCGGGGCGCCGGCGCGTTGCCGCGGCGTGTCCGTGCCGCGATGGAATTCCTCGCGGCGCGGCTCTCTGCCCTGCGGATATGAGTTGCGGCTTTCGCCCATCGCCGCCATCGGCGAGCAGTCATCAACGTGACCGGAGCGTAGACGCCACGGTTGTGTCCGGTTATCGTCGAAGCCGACGTTCGTCAGACGCGCGACTACGCAGGCCTTGCTGAGATCACTCTCCTTGACATTTCAGCTTGTCGACGCTGACCCTGCATTGCTCAGCGATCGTCTTGCAGCCTTCGCAGCGTTGGAAAGGTATCACCATGAGGAAGACGTTGTTGGCTCTCGCTGCCGTCGCGACTTTGGTCGTTTCAGCAGCCTCGCCCGCTTATGCTGGTCCGCGCTATGATTACGGCCCCGGCGGCAATCCGTATCCGCGCACTTATCCCGGACCCGGCGGCTATCCGTACTGGTCGGGCTATGTCGATGCCCCGGTTGGAGAGCCGATCCCGCCCTGCCACTGGATAACCCAGAGCTTCTGGGACGGGCATGGCTGGCGCGCGCGCCGCGTGCGCATCTGCGGCTGATCAGGTCGCGGCCCGTCGCGTTCCGCGATTGGTATGAGTTACTCACTTCTATCAGCCGAAGACGTCATCAGAACGTTTCAGCTTGCACATTCGCGTAGCAAGGCGGTGATTTTCGCATCGAGATTTTGGGCGACGGCAAGCGCTTCCGAACTGCCATAATGCCGCAGATAACTCTCCATTTTATCATAGGAGACGTGCACGCCATCGGGACGCTCATCAATGAGCACTGTGACCGGAGCGTAAGATCCGGCATCGGGCACGTGCTTGACCATTTCTTTCATGATGAGTGGATTGCCGATCACAAGCCGGATGATTTTAGGCGTCTTGGATCCGGTTTCGCGACGCAGAATGTCGCCCAGGTCAAATTCCTCGAAGAGCATAAGGTCCGTTCGGCCCAGGCCGCTTCGTACAACGCGCTCCAGATCCGGGAAGGAATTTGTCGCCCTCGTTTCCTTGAAAAATTCGACCATGTTGGGCTGCCCGACCGCAGACTTGAGCGCCGCCACAATAGCGTCGAATGGTTTTAAGCTCGTGAGGCTGAAGCGCTCCACTTCGACTTTAGCGATTGTCATTTTGTCCTCTTACAACTCTCATGGATGAAGTGGCTCGATCGCATCGGAACGCGCCGGGGATCAGGCAGCCGAGGGCCGTGCGTCCAGGAAAGTCCGGACGTGGCTGACGAAGATGTCGTGGTGCTGAAACAGCGCGCCGTGCCCTGAATCGGGATAGAGGACCAGCTGAGCGTTGCTGAGTTCCTTGAACATTGCGTAGGCGTTGCTCGCGGGCAGCATGGTGTCGTGGCTGCCGCTGACCACGAGAGTGGGCTGGCGGATGGCGCGCAGAATGGCGTGCCCGGGATCAGGCGTGGCGCACCAGGTGATCAGCGCCTTGGCCTGCGGATCGGTGACTGCGCTGCCGTTATCGGTGTCCCGATCATCCTTGCGCACCTTCGTCCGCTTCAGGAAGGCCAAGCCGGACGATCGGCTGGCGGGTGAATTCGTGAAGAACAACGGCAGGCGGGGGTCCGGCGCATCGGTTTGGGAAAACGCTTCCTGCAGAACCGCCAACAGGTGTTCCTCTCCGCCTTTCGGCGCGGTACCGACGAGTATGAGCTTGCGGACCAGTTGTCCGTGCTCGGCGGCGATCTGCTGAGCGACGCAGCCACCGAGGGAAAAGCCAAGCAGGTCCACTTCGAGGAGGCCGAGCAGGCCGATGAAATCGACCGCGTCTCGTGCCATCGTCGCGACGTTGTCAGGCGTTTGACCGGTCGAGCGGCCGACCCCTGCGTTGTCAAAGGCGATCACGGGGCGATCGACGGCCAGAGCGTTGACGACGGCTGGATCCCACGCATCGATGTTCCCCGAGAAGTGCTGCAGAAGAATCAGCGGAGTTCCAGTCGCGGGGCCGAGACGGCGATAGGCGAAGCGGATTCCGCGGCCTTCGATGTAACGGGTGGGCGCTGTTTCGAGTGTGGCGGCGTCCTGGTTCGCGATGTCGAGTTGAGTCATATCATCCTCCGGATGCTTGGCATAAAATGATCGAGCGGGTGACGCGCGTAGCGCGGCAACCGAAACCTTCCTCTTGGATGTCGCAGGCGCGTCTACGGCTTTGCCGGCTTCGCGCCATCGCGGTCCGAGGCGTTCCGCATTCCTCCGAGCGAGCGTGGGCGCTCCCGGCGCGACAGTGCCGGGAGCGGTGCCGTCACTTCACGAGCGCGGCCTTTTCGATCACCTCAGCGACCTCCTTCGCGTGCACGACAAGCGAGGCATGGCTGCCGGCGACTTCCGTCGTCTGAGCCTTCATCCTTGTCGCGAAGAATTTCTGGACCTCGGGCGCGATGACCTTGTCCTTCGTGCTGATGACGTCGAACGTCGGCTTGTCATGCCAGGCCGCAATGCTGACAGGCGCCTCGAACGCAGCGAGGCTCAGCGGAAGCTGCGAGTTGGCCAGGTGCTCGGCGATTTCCGGAGGGAGGTCAGCCGCGACGGCTGACGGAAAAACCTTGGGATCGATGTACAGATTGCCCTTCGCGTCGGGATGGATCGCCTTGACGCCTTCGGTCGGCGGGCCGGCCTTGGCCAGCGACGCCAGGGATTCGCCGACCTCGGGCGCGAAGGCGGACACATAGACCAGCGCCGAAACCTTGGGATCGTTGCCGGCTTGCGTGATCACCATACCGCCCCAGGAGTGGCCGACCAGAACGGTCCTGCCGTCCTGTTTCGCCAGCACCTGCTTGGTGGCATTGACGTCAGCGACGAGCGAGGTGAGCGGATTTTCCACGAGCGTGACGTTGTAGCCCTTCTTCGTGAGAATATCGGCAACCGGCTGCCAGCTCGTCTGGTCCACGAAAGCGCCATGCACGAGCACGATGTTGTGGGCTGCTCCCTTGGGCAGTTCGGCGGATTGGGCGGAGCCGACCAACGTCGATCCGGCCAGGAGTACGGTGGCGGCTGAGAGAAGGATGTTTCGCATTGAATGTTCCTGTTGGCATGTCGGACGAAATCAGTCCGGGGGGAATGGACAGGCGTTTCCAGCAAGGTTGCGGTTCTTCCATCTGCCGTTGGCGAGATGGTTGCCGCACGTGCTGTCGGCCCGCTGCGACGTGACGTAATCCGCGGGCATTCCGGACGATAGGGATCAATCGTCCGGATGTTGTGTCCGATCGTCCACCGGGCTAATCTCGACGGCATGGACATCCTCGCCCAAGTGCTCGATCGCGTTCGCCTTGGCGGGACGCTGCTGTTTCACTTCGAGCTCGGCCATCCCTGGCATCTGGAGTTGCCGGCGCGCCCGTACGCGCTGTTTCACTATGTCAGTCGAGGCTCGGCGACCCTCGCGCTCGGACAGGGACAGGAAATCCAGATGACCGAGGGCGATTTTGTCGTCATCACACGCGGCGAGCCGCATGTGTTTTATTCGGATCGCCGGGCCAAGCCTTTGCGGATTATGGATATCGATCGAGCGTCGTCGCGGTTTGGCGTCATTCGTCACGGCAGCCGCGCAAAGCCGCTCTCGACCCTGATCTGCGGCAATTTCACCGTGTCCCGGCCGATGTTTGGCAGCGTGCTGGAGCTGCTTCCGCCCGTGCTCCTGCTGAAGCCGACGGCGGACGGTGGCTGGCTAGAAGCCATCCTGCGCCGCATGGTCAGCGAGTCCGCGCTCGAGCGTCCTGGCCAACGCGTCGCGCTTTCGCGACTGACGGAAGTGCTCTTCGTCGAGGCGCTCCGAAGCTGGATCGCGTCGCTCAGTCCCGGACAAGGCGGCTGGCTCGGAGCCATTTCCGACCCGCATATCGGACCGGCGCTCAAGCTAATTCACGAGAACCCGGAGCGACCCTGGTCCCTGAGCGACCTTGGCCATCGTGTCGGGCTTGGCCGCTCGGCATTTTCGGCGCGCTTTACGAAACTCGTCGGCCAGTCCATGCAACGTTATGTGATCGAACGCCGGATGGCGGAAGCGGCGTTCCTGCTCGAAACAAGCGATGAGCCGATCGCGCGGATTGCGAGCCGGGTCGGTTACGAGACAGCGGCGGCATTTTCAAAGCTGTTTCAGCGGCATCACGGACTGTCGCCGGGCCGCTACCGAGCCTCTCGACGCGCCGACGGAGGCCACGCGCAATCGGGCAATTCGGAACTACAAGTATCCGATTGACCTCGAGCAAGCGCGCCGTCGCCATGTCTGCAAGTGGGCCCCATTGGAGACATACAGTTGCGTTCTCGGCTCTGTTGTGTAGAACAACCACGGGTGCTCGCTGCATGAAGCAGTGACAGGTTAAGCGATGGTCGGGCCGCCACGCAGGRTGCGTGYGCCCATGAACGATCAGCTGCCCGGCAGAAACCCTTCAAAGTCCCAATCTCTCGCCGAGCGAGYGCTCGCGACACTRCAGCACTTCCTGCATGTCGAGGCGATCAGCGGGATTGTGCTGCTCGCGGCCGCGGCGGCCGCATTGCTGTGGGCCAACTCGCCAKTGGCCCATTCGTATCATGACGTCTGGAACCTGGCGATTCCACTTCGCCTCGGCGCATTTGCTTTCGAAAGGYCGCTGCATTTCTGGATCAACGACGCGCTGATGACGATGTTCTTCCTCGTCGTCGGCATGGAGATTCGYCGCGAGATCCACGAGGGCGCGCTGAGCAGGTTCGACCAAGCTATCTTGCCGGTGCTGGCGGCATTCGGCGGGGTCGTCGTTCCTGCGCTGATCTATCTGAGCTTCAACGCCGTTCCGGGGCGCGGCCATGGCTGGGCGATACCGACCGCCACCGATATCGCTTTCGCCGTCGGCGTGCTCGCGCTGCTCGGCAAATCGATTCCAGGCAACATTCGGGTCTTTCTGCTGGCGCTCGCTATCATCGACGACATCATCGCGGTTCTCATCATCGCGCTGTTCTACACCAGCGGACTCGATTCCAGCGGCTTTGCCGTCGCGGCGCTCGGCGTTGTCATGGCGCTCGGCTTTCAGCGCCTMGGAATCGGCTCCGCCTATGCCTATGTCGTGCCGGCGTTCATCGTCTGGGCGGGCTTTCTCATGGCAGGCSTTCATCCGACGCTCGCAGGCATCGTGCTTGGGCTGATCACGCCGGCGCGGTCGCGGCATCCCTGGATCGCGCCGCCCGTCATTCGTGTGGAGATGGCGCTGCATCCCTGGGTCGCCTAYGCCATCATGCCGGTCTTCGCGTTGGCGAATGCGGGTATCAGCTTCAAAGGCATGGACCTATCAGGCGACGCTCGGTTCGTGACGCTCGGCGTCGCACTCGCGCTGTGTGCGGGAAAGCCGGTCGGTGTGATCGGGGCGACGTGGCTTGCGGTGCGCACGGGCTGGTGCCGCCTCGCGCCAGACGTGTCATGGAGCGGCGTTTGTCTCGTCGGGCTGCTCGCCGGCATCGGCTTCACCATGTCGATYTTCATCGCCATGCTCGCCTTTAGCGACGACAAGCTGCTCGATGCGGCGAAGCTCGGCGTGCTGTTCGGCTCGCTGATCTCGGTTACCTTGGGCCTTGGATGGGGGGCCGAGTGCGCCCAACGACAGCGAGAAACCAGCTGATGGAAACTCGAGTAGATGACTAATGAACCATGATAAAGTCCTAACATGGCTCTCAGTGACGATGGGCATTCTCGTCATCGGCAATTCGCTTCACGTTCTCTACGTCCTTGTCCGATGAGAACGGATTTCCGAAGGCGGCCKTATTCTCGCGCGCCCCGCGTCGTCGCCTGTTGGCCCGTGTGAGACATGCCGGCGCAGTCTGACGATTTCCGTTTACAGGGGTAGACCGGAATAGAGCGGCACGCGGCAATAGCGACGCGATTGACCCACAGCGGACATTCTGTCGCGCACTCTGCTGGCCCTTTACCTTTGAGGGCGAACGCGGGGCTGTTTGTACCTGCTCGCAAAAACAGGTATCTAAGGTTCTTCAAGTTCGCTTGAAGGCAGGTAAATCAAGAATGGAATGCAGATGACAAAGCAAGAAGTCGATTTTGACTACATCCTTCGATCGAATCTAGAGCGGGTATTCAACGAACGGGATGACGATAAGCGTCGGACCGCCATCGATGATTTGTTCGTCGAACAGCCGGTCATGTATGAACCGACAAATATTGTAAAAGGTCGGGAAGCAATCTCGCGCGTTGCCGGAGATTTGCTCAAGCAATTTGGACCAGCATTTCGTTTTGTACCCGAGGGTGCAGCAGTCGGGCATCACGGATTGGCACATCTCTCATGGCACGCAGGACCTGAAGGCGGCCCGGTAACCGTGACGGGTGCGGACGTGGCCATTTTCGATGACGGCAAGATTTCACAGCTATGGGTACTGCTCAATGTGCGGTGAAATGTAATGGGTCCGCGTCTGGGCCCAACGCCGACATGCAGGCGTATCGGCTTCAACGTCGCCTTCCAACAGCAAAGCGGACGCAACGAATTTATGAGAAAACGCCCTAGGCCCGCCGCATCAGCTTGAGCGAGGCCGCCAGGCGCAGGCTGCGCTTGCCCGCAAGCGCGATGCCGTCAAACTCGCCGCTGTCGGCCGTGCAGGTCCCGGAGAATCCGATCCCGACCTCGCAGCCGCCGAAGACGGGATTTTCGCCTTTCGCCGGCGTGTGTTCCTGGTTGAGCATCTCGCCCTTCCAGCGGCCGTCTGCCGAGGAGTAGGAGCCGAGATAGTAGAAGAACGCATCGCCGCCGAGGATGCGGCCGTCCATCAGCAGCATCACGCCGGAGAGCCCGGCATCGACGCCGTCGAGCGCGCGCAGGCGGATCCCATAGAGCCCGTTGGCGATCGCGCCCGGACCGACCGCGCCGCGCGGCGGCAGCGCCGCGTCATCGAGCGGCGCGAGGTTGGCCCAGAACACGCCGTCAGGGATCGTATCCGCGCTGCCCTCGAACAGGATGGTCGATCCCTCGGTCCTGCCGCGCACCTTGATCGCGGCGACGTCGGCGCCCATCAGCGGCTTGTAGTGAGGATCATCATTGTGGCGCTCGGTGATCACCTCGCCGATGATCTCGCCATCGCGCTCCTGATAGGTCCCGAGATGCGCGAAGGCGGAATTGCCGCCCAGCAGCTTGCCCCTGTGCATGCACATGATGCTGCGGCCGAAGGCGCCGTTGATGCCGTATTCAACCTTGTAGAGTCCGTCCAGCAACGCAATAAACCCGTAAAATCGGAAAAGAATCGCAGGCTACCTAGCACTGCTGCCGCACCGAGGCCATCCGGCTTTTGCGCGCAGGGGCCGCCGCCGGGATCCTCCGCTGCCATGATGCCATCATGCCCCTGTTTTGCCCGACGGGTCAAACGAATTTCGTAAAATCATAATATTTGCAATTTCAACCACTTGGCTACTGTGCATGGGGTTGTTTGCGCCTTTTTTGTTTGGCGCGGCCCCGGAATGCCTTCGAACCCGCCGGCGCAGGCGCGCGACCAAGCGGCATGGATCAGACAGAGACATCAGCCGAGCAGCAGATCGCGGCGTTCATCGCCAGCGCGGCGAAGCAGCCGCTGCTCGATGCCGCGTTCGAGCTCTGGCGCTGGCGCTACCGATTGGATTCGATCGAAGGGCGCCCGACCGCCGAGCAGGTCCGCATCAATCGCACCCTCACGCCGGAGCAGATCAGCGCGCAATACCGCAGAGATCGCGACCACGCCCATGAAGGGCCGATGTTCGGCTACCTGAAGCGCGCCCATCCGCGCGCCGATGACGCCGCGATCAGGCAGGCCATCATCACCGCCGTCAAATTCGAGGACGCGACCTTCACCCATTTCAGCTGGGATGGCGATTTCTGGGCCTGCGTCGTGCGCGCCGTGGCGCGGGCGGCCGAGCAGTATCCGGATTTTCTCGAAACCACCTATCGCGACGCCCGCAACAACGTCGCCTACTACTACAAGTGAGCTACAGCATGATCCGGAAAAGTAGGTAGCGGTTTTCCGAAAAGATCACGCTCAAACAATAATTCCAAAGCGCGATCTCATCGCGCTTTAGAAGCACAGCGTGGTGACGAGCTTGCCCTGCTTGTCCTTGATCGCGTAGGGACAGCGCAGCCGCTCCAGCGCCTTCTTGGCATCCTCGTCGCCGAGCGCCGCAGCGCGCTCGTAATAGGCTTTCGCGGCATCCCTGTCCTTCGCGCCGCCGCGGCCTTCCTGCGCGAACGCGCCCATCCGCTCCAGCGCGCCGGGGTGGTTTTGCGCGGCCGCCTTCTCGAACAACGCGCGCGCCGCGACGTCGTCCTTTGCGCCGCCGGTGCCTTCGGAAAGCATCAGGCCGAGCTGGTATTGCGCCTCCGCGTTGGTCTCGGCCGCCTTGCCGAGCAGCGCGCGGGCCTGCGCGGGATCGGCCGGCGCGGCACCGCCGGCGCCGCCGAGGGCTGCGAGATTGCTGACGCCGCGGGGATTGCCGGCCTGCGCCGCCTTCTCGAACAATTTGCGCGCCTGCGCCTCGTCCTTCGCGACACCGGCGCCGGTGCCGTAGAGCACGCCGAGCTCGACCATGGCCGCACTCGATCCCTTGTCGGCCGCCTTGCGCCAGGCGGCGATCGCGTCCGCGGTCTGCCGGTTGGCGGCATAGGCGCGGCCGAGCTCGAACATCGCACGCCGCGAAGAAGGCGCGGCCTGCTTGCAGAACTTGATGGCGGTCGCGACGTCGGAGGAAGCGAGCTCCGCCACGCCCTTCACGTCAGCCGGCTTGTCGGGATCGCTGGGATCGGCCGCCACCCGGTCGCACAGGACGAGGTCGGCCGACTGCGCATGCGCCGCGAGGGGCGCAGCGAGCGTCAAGAGGATGGCAAAGAGACAGGTTCGCATGGGCCTCAAATTGCGTCGCGGTCCCGGCGAATTCAAGGCTCGAGTCCCGATTGCCGCAGGACCGGGACGACCTCCGGAGATGCCAAATAGCGCAGCAACCGGTCCGCGGCCGCAGCGTGCGTCGCGCTCGCCATGCGGCCGGCGGAGAACACGGCCGGTGTCTGCAAATCATGCGGGATCGGGCCGATCACCTCGATGCCGTCGACCTGCTTGAGTTCGCTGATCTGCTGCACGGCGAGATCGGCCTCGCCGCTCACGAGACGCTCGGCCGTAAATCCCTGCTGCACGATGGTGGCTTTGGCATTGATCTCGGCCGCGATGCCCATCCGGACAATCAACTGGGCAAAATAGATTCCGCTCGCGCCCAGACCCGAATAGGCGACCGACCGCGCGGCGAGCAGCGTCTGGCGCAGCGCGGCTTCGGTGGCGATGTCGGGATGGGCCTGCCCTGCCCGCACGGCAATGCCGACATAGGAGCGCGCCAGATCCGCCGCGCCCTCGGCGATCACGCGGCCTTCGCCGATGACTTCGTCGAGCCCCTCGCGCGTGAGGATCACGAGATCGGCGGCCTCGCCGTCGCGCAGCCGTTTCAGCAGCGCCAGGGTCGGCGCGAAGTCGGCATCGACTTGAATGCCGCTGGCGGTCTCGAAGGCGGCGGACAGGCTGCGCATCGCGCCCATCAGGCCGAGCGTCGAGAGCATGCGAATGTTTTCCATGTGCGATCCCGGATAGCGATCAGGCGCGGTGCATCAGCTTGAGGGCGGCGGTCAGGCGCAGGCTGCGCTTGCCGGCAAGCGCGGTTGCCTCCAGCACGGCCTCGGCCTCGTCATAGGTGCCGGAGAAGCCGATGCCGACCTCGTGGCCGCCGAACACCGGATCGTCCTTGGCCGGCGTGTGCTCCTGATTGAGAATCTGTCCCTTCCAGCGTCCGTTCGCGGCGGTGTAGCTGCCGAGATAATAGAACGACGCATCGCCCCCGAGAATGTGCCCCCGGTTCAGCAGCATCACGCCGGTGAGGCCGCCGTCGAGGCCGTCCAGCATGCGCAGATGGATCGAATAGAGGCCATCGGCGATGCCGGCCTCTCCGACACCGCCGGCGATCGGCACCTCGTCCTCCGTGATCGGCGTCATCACCGACTGGAAGGGGACGCCGGGCAGTTCCTTCAGCTCGCCCTTGAAGCGGTAGAGATCGCCGTCAGCCCACCCCTTGGCGAGCAGCGTCGCATCATCGGTGCCGGCCATGGCGCGATAGCTCGGATCGGGATTGTGGCGGACCGTCTTGATCACGATGTCGACGCCGTCGTCGGTCTTCTCGTAGGTGCCGATATGGGCGAAGGCCGAATTGCCGCCGAGCATCTTGCCGTTGCCGGCATGCATCACGCTCCGGCCAACGGCGTCGCCGAGCTGAAATCGCACCTTGTAGAAGCCTTCAAACACCAGCCGTCCCCGGCCCTGCGCGCATCCGGGCGCAGTCTATCCCGCTTTCGGCCGCGATGGACAAGTTTCGCGCGATCGCGGCCGGCGGATCACAGAAACGGCCGTCATCAAAATGCAAAAAATCCGCCGGAGCTGTTCTGCTCCGGCGGATCGAGAGCCAACCCGGGCCAGCCCCCCAAAGCCCGGGCCGGGAGGATCTTAGGCGGCGGCCTTCTTGTCGGCCGGCACGGACGCGATCGTCTTCAGGATCTGGGAAGCGATCTGGTATGGGTCGCCCTGCGAGTTCGGACGGCGGTCTTCCAGATAGCCCTTGTAGCCGTTGTTGACGAAGGAGTGCGGCACGCGGATCGAAGCACCGCGGTCGGCCACGCCGTAGCTGAACTTGTTCCAGGGCGCGGTCTCGTGCTTGCCGGTCAGACGCTTGTCGTTGTCCGGGCCGTAGACGGCGATGTGGTCCATCAGGTTCTTGTCGAAGGCCGCCATCAGCGCCTCGAAGTACTCCTTGCCGCCGACCGTACGCATGTACTCGGTCGAGAAGTTCGCGTGCATGCCGGAGCCGTTCCAGTCGGTGTCGCCGAGCGGCTTGCAGTGGAACTCAATGTCGATGCCGTACTTCTCGGTGAGGCGCAGCATCAGGTAGCGGGCCATCCACATTTCGTCAGCGGCCTTCTTGGAGCCCTTGCCGAAGATCTGGAATTCCCACTGGCCCTTCGCGACTTCCGCGTTGATGCCTTCATGGTTGATGCCGGCCGCGAGGCAGAGGTCGAGATGCTCTTCGACGATCTTGCGGGCGACGTCGCCGACGTTGGAGAAGCCGACGCCGGTGTAGTACGGGCCCTGCGGCGCCGGATAACCCGAGGCCGGGAAGCCGAGCGGACGGCCGTCCTTGTAGAAGAAGTATTCCTGCTCGAAGCCGAACCAGGCGCCGGCGTCGTCGAGGATCGTGGCGCGCTTGTTCGAGGCGTGCGGGGTCTTGCCGTCGGGCATCATGACTTCGCACATCACGAGCACGCCGTTGGTGCGCGCGGCGTCCGGGAACACGGCGACCGGCTTCAGCACGCAATCGGAGCTGTGGCCTTCGGCCTGCTGCGTGGAGGAGCCATCGAAGCCCCAGAGCGGAAGCTGCTCGAGCGTCGGGAACGACGCGAATTCCTTAATCTGTGTTTTGCCGCGCAAGTTCGGAGTCGGCGTATATCCGTCGAGCCAGATGTACTCGAGCTTATACTTGGTCATTGAGCCTCTCTGTAGATGATGCGAAAGGTGGGGACGGCTAGTCCCCGCACGTTTGTACCCGGCCACCATCGGCCGGCCCTTTACAAGCATTTAACGTGCCAAAAAGCCGCAGCGCGGGGCGTTATCCACCGGCCCCCGCCACCTGCGGGCGCAGCCCGTCAGTCCACAGCCGCATGCGTCATAGCGGCGCACCTTTCCGTGAAGCTGCACTGCAAAAATCCCGCAGAAAACGCCCGATTCCGATGCAAGTGCACCCCTGCCCGAGGTTGCCGACTAAACGCGCATCAACGTCCGGCAACATTCGCGAAGTCTGCGGCCGTCGCTCGCAACCTTCGCAATGGCCCAAGCGTTAGTCAGCCATGGGCTGCCTTGGAGGAAGCAGAATGCTGTCTGCCTACAAAATAGGCCAGCACTGATTTCCTTTTCAGCACTTTGCATTTCGAAATGCGCGGCCGATATGGGGATTCCAGTAACCACAAGCCAACGAGTCGGGCGCACCATGGAGGCCAACCGCTTCGATCTCGGGAGATACCGCAATGATGAACAATGGACTGAGTCACGGACCTGCACAGATCTACCAATTCCCTGTCGGGGGCCGCGCGGCTCTCGGGGGGCGCCGCTACGGTGAGACCGGCCTTCCCGCCGGCCACGTCTCGCTTCCCGTGAACGAGACGATCTGCAGCGGAAGCTGGTACCATCAGGAAGCAGTCGATGAAGCCAAGCCGAAATGGGATCGCTGATGCCTGCGTTCGGTTCAGTACCGCCGCGCTCTCTCGAACGCCCGGCGTCAGTTTGAAAAAGGGTCGAAACAACGAAGTTTCGGCCCTTTTTGATTCTTGTTTCGATTCTCGGCCTTGACGGCCGAACTCAGATCACCGCACAGGCCGTCACCGGCCGCTTCAGATGCTTGACCGTGGTGGCCCCGGTCTTGCCGATCGTCAGCGTGGTCCCCGCCCCCGAATAGCGTGTGCCCGAGACCGTCAGCCGCTTGGCGAGCGTGACCGGCTCGCCGTCGATCTGGAGGAAGGCGCGCTTGTCGTAGTCATAAAACCCCACGATGAATTGCGTACCATCGGCGCAGCGATAGGTCCGGAACGTCTGCGCATCGGCCTGCCGGGCGCCGAGAATTCCGCCCGCCAGCATGGTGATTGCCAAAAGAATGGCCTTGTGCCGGTCCATGATCGCCCCCTGTGCTAGACCTCAAGGACGCCCCGTCGTGCGTCCAATGGAAACATAACCCAAGCTCATCTCATGTCAGATTCCCCTGCCCGCCACCTCGCCCTGCAAGGCGCCAGCAATTTCCGCGACCTCGGCGGCTATCCGACCATCGATGGCCGCACCACGCGCTGGCGGCTCATCTTCCGTTCCAACCATCTCGGCCAGCTCACGGCGGCCGATATCGAGATCGTCCGTGCGCTCGGCGTCAGAAGCGCGTTCGATTTTCGTGGGCTGGAGGAGCGCGCGGCGGGCGTCTGCGTCGTGAACGAGATAGCGGTGCATTCGCTGCCGATCGAGCCGACAGTCGTGGCCGCGCTGCGCGCCGAGCTCGCCCGCGGCACACTGACCGCGCCGGTTGCGCTCGAGATCATGCGCGAATCCTATCGCAACTATGTCCGCCATAACACGCACAGCTTTCGCGCGCTGTTCGGCCACCTCCTCGAAGACCGCGCGCCGCTGGTGGTCCACTGCACGGCCGGCAAGGACCGCACCGGCTTTGCCAGCGCGCTGATCCTGCATGCGCTCGGCGTGCCCTATGACGTCATTGCCGAGGACTATCTGCTGACCAACCAGTTCTATCGGCGCGATGCGACGGCTGCGACGGAACTGCCTGACGACGTGCGCAACGCGATCGGGAGCGTCGAGGCCTCCTACCTCAACGCCGGCTTCGAGGCGGTACATGCCGAGTATGGCGATCTCGAAGCCTATTTGCGGGACGGGCTCAAGATTGGCCCACCGGAGCGGGAGGCGCTGAAGGCGCGTTATCTCCAGTCGTAATCAAACAACCGCATTTTTGCGTGGCTCCGGTGGCCTTGAGGATTGCCGAACGCAGAGCACGGGCGACGTGCATGGTGCTCCAGTCGCTCTGGTGCAGCTTCAGATCGTCATCCGCGGCGAGCAGCTGCTCGAACGAGGCGTTATTGTAGACGTGCCAGTGCCGCATCAGCGCCCAGCGCTGGAACAAATTGACCTTGGCGCCTTGCGCGGCGGTGCGGATCGCCGAAACCATCTTTTCCGAGAGTTCGGCATTGCCGTCATACAGCATGGCCGTCACGTATTGCGGATCGATCAGCACGACATCCGTGGTCGGGTGGTCGCGCAGGAGTTTCAATCCCTCGGCGATCTTCCTGACCACCTCATCGAAGTTGAACTGCTCTTTGCGAAACACGGCGTTGGTTCCAACCTGCCAGAGCACCAGCGAAGGATTGTCAGCAAAAATGTCGTCGTTGAACCGAGCCACTTCCTGCGGCGCATCCTCGCCACCCTTGCCCCGGTTGAACACATCGATCCGGATGTTCAGATGAGGATCGTCATCCTTGAAGTGCTTCCTCAAATACAGTTCGAGTCGCGCCGGATAGGCAACGACATTGCCAAGCCCGGCCGTCGAGGACGACCCCATCGCCACGATGCGGACGGGACCCTTTCCTCCCAACGCCGTCCGGAAATTCTCCAGCGGATATTTCAAATCGACGATGGCAGCGGGAAATTCGATGGTCGGCAAATTATCGGGCATGAAAAGACCCTCCTCCACGACCTGACGTTGCATCGCTCATTCAGCCTTGAAGATGCCGCCATTGCAAGTCCAATTCTGCCGGCGCAATAGTCGGCGCGAATTGAAACGGCGGAGAGTATCGTGCAGGGGAAAGTGATTGTCGTGACCGGCGCGCTCGGCGCGCTTGGCAAGGTGGTCGCGGAGGTCGCGCAGTCGCGGGGCGCGCGCGTTGCCGGCATCGATCATGCGCCCTCGCAAGCATCTGCCACGCCCGACCGCATCGAGATTGGCGGCGTCGATCTGTCCGACGCGGCGCAGGCGAAGGCGGCGGTCGAGGCTGCGGCAAGACATTTCGGCACGCTCGATGCCCTGGTCAACATCGCCGGTGGCTTTGCCTTCGAGACCGTTGGCGACGGCGACATCAAGACGTGGCAGCGCATGCATGCGCTCAACGTGCTGACCGCGCTCAACACCTCGCGCGAGGCGCTGCCGCATCTCGCCGCCTCCAAGGCCGGCCGGATCGTCAATATCGGCGCCATGGGCGCGCTCCAGGCCGGCTCCGGCATGGGCCCCTACGCCGCATCGAAAGCAGCCGTACATCGCCTCACCGAGGCGCTCGCCAATGAATGGAAAGGCAAGGTCGCCGTGAACGCGGTGCTGCCCTCGACCATCGACACACAGGCCAACCGCACCAGCATGCCGAATGCGGACTTCTCCAAATGGGTGACGCCGTTGGAGCTCGCCGAGGTCATCCTCTTCCTCGCCGGCGATGCCGCGAGCGGCGTCACCGGAGCGCTGATCCCCGTGAGCGGACGGGTGTAGTCAATCCGCCACCAATAGCCGCAGATTGCCCTTGAAACGGATGCTCTGCTTGGCGGCGCCCAATTGTCCCGTCCGCAGGATAATCGCACCGTCCGTTCCGGATCAAATGGCGCCGAGCCCTAACTCCGATCCGGGCTAGACTGCTTGCAACTGATTCTCCGACCGGAAAGCCTGTGGAAACCGCGCTCTATCTGCCCGTCAAACGCTTCCTCGAAGAGCTCGGCTTCACCGTCAAGGGCGAGATCGGCGGCTGCGATCTCGTGGGCTTGAGCGCCGGCGATCCGCCGGTGGTGGTGATCGGCGAACTCAAACTTGCCTTCAATCTCGAGCTGATCCTCCAGGCGGTCGACCGCGCGCCGGCCGGCGACGAGATCTGGATCGCCGCAAAGATGTCGGTGCGCGGCAAGGGGCGCGAGAGCGATGCCCGCTATCGCAACCTCTGTCGCCGCCTCGGCTTCGGTATGCTTGGCGTGACCGACCGCGGCCAGGTCGAGGTGCTGGTGAAGCCGCCGACGGCGGCGCCGCGCCGCGAGCCGAAGACGCGCTCGCGGCTGGTTGCCGAGCATCAGCGTCGCCAGGGCGATCCCGTGCTCGGCGGCAGCACGCGCGCGCCGATCATGACGGCCTATCGCCAGCAGGCGCTGGCGTGCGCCTCCGCGCTTGCCGCCGGCCCGCGTCCCGTGCGCGAGCTGCGCGAGCGCTGCCCCGATGCCGGCAAGATTCTGCTGCACAATGTCTATGGCTGGTTCGAACGCGCCGAACGCGGAATCTATCGACTCACGGAGGCCGGCCACGCGGCGCTGAAGCGCTGGCCGCAGGTGCCGGTCGGAGACACCGCACGCGAGGCAGCACAGCCCTAGCGACGGGCACATGGGAGGACGCGCATGATCGTGGTGACTGCCGGTGTGACAGCCCGGCCGGAAACGTTCGAAGAGGTGCGCCGCCTGAGCCTTGAACACGTCCGTCGTTCGCGGCAGGAGCCTGGCTGCATCTCCCATGCGGTGCATGTCGACTGCGAGAACCCGCTCAGGCTGGTATTCGTCGAACAATGGGCCGACCGGGCGGCGCTGTCGGCCCACTTCGCGGTACCAGCGTCCCGCGAATTGGTGCGGACCTTGCGCTCACTGGCCACGGGCCCGGCGACGCTCGACCTCTACGACGCCAGCAAGCTCGAAAAGCTGTGAGTGCATAGCTGAGATGCCACACCAAATTCATATTGCAATGCAACATGGACAGCACTAGGTATCCCGGCATCGAAACGAGGCACCTATGAGCGCAGACTGGAACACCAAGTACGGCACGCGGCGCGTCCGCCACGATCCGCCGACCCTGGACGAGGCGATTTTCGCCGCCGTCGGCATCACCGACGATCAGGAGCAGCAGGCCGAGATCGCCGCCGCCTTGATGGGGATGCCGCTCGATGTCGTGCAGGCCGAGGTGAAGAAGCAGGCCCGGACCAACAGCCGTATCACCGCGACCCGCGTGATCGCCGGCGAACAGGGCGCACAGCGCTCGGTCGTGGTCGAACGCCGCGTCGTACGCCGCTTCGGCAACGACAAGCGCACCGGCACCTGAACGCTCATTTCTGTGGCTTCAATGCAAAAGCGGACCGGCCTGGCCGGTCCGCTTTTCGATTCCACTGCGTGAGCAGGGTCTTGTCGGAAAACCGCGTCAGGCGGCGCGGTTGCCGTACATGCTCGAAATCAGCTTCCAGCAGGTCGAGTTGAAGCTGAGCAAGGCGCGACCGGCCCTGAACGGCGCGGCTGCGAGTTCGGCGAGCTCGGCTTCGGGGGTCTTGGCCAGATCGATCGTGCCGGTCGATTCGCCATGGCGGAATTGCAGATGCGCGCCGAACTTCCTGGCAAGCGCGCGCATGGCGTGATTCTCCGAGCCCGTGGTGATGCGCAGGCGCTTGAAACCCTTCCAGCGCGCCTCCGCAATCAGCCGGCTGAACAGGATGGTACCGACGTTCTGGCGGCGCGCCGAAGCTTCCACGCTGAAGGCGACCTCGGGCAGCGAACCATCCTCCGGCGGATGCAGCTCGGCCGCGCCGCGGACCACGCCGTCGACGATATAGGCGACGATCACGGTGCCGTCCTCGGCACAGCGGGCGGCGTAACGCTCGATGAAACTGTCGTCGAGAAAGCCGTTGAAACGGTCGTGCCGGCTTTCGGCATCGAGCCTCAACAGGTGATCGCGCAGCAGCGGCAATTCTTCCTGCTGACTCAAGGTCCGCACATAGCCCGGAACGGACGTCGTGCGGGTGGTATCTTCAAGTTCCAAGTCTACTTCGCGTGACAAGTCAAAACTCCTCTTGGTGTCCCTCGAGGAGGCGTTCGAATCCCTAGACCTCCAATATTGTGCGTCGCAGCAAATTTTTCAAGACGGGAACCTGCTCAAGTTTCGGGCATCGGAAGCGACTAATTCGTTAACAAAATCAAAGCCCCGTAATCATACGAGCACGAGCTGCGTCTGGGTCACCACGGCGACCAGCTTGCCATCCTCGGTCTCCAGCCGGGTCGTCCAGACCTGGGTCCGCCGACCCCGATGGACCGGCGTTGCCGTGGCGATGACCGTGGTTCCCTCCTTGGCCCCGCCGATGAAATTGGTCTTGCTCTCCAGCGTGGTCGTGCCCTTGGCATCCTCCGGCAGGTTGATCACGGTCGCCGCCGCGCCGACGGAATCGGCCAGCGCCATCACCGCGCCGCCGTGAATGGTGTGGTGAAGCGTGCAGAGCTCGGGCCTGACCGTCATCCGCGCCACCACGCGATCCTTCTCCGCCTCGACGAATTCGACGCCCTTGAGCTCGGCGAACGGCATCTTCATCGCTTTAAGTTTCTCGAGCGGCGTCATCAAAAGTCCTCCCAGCGTCTTGAACACTCAGCGTGAATGGCTCCGCGCGCCAAAGCAATGACGTCCGAGGTAATCGCCATGCTGACATCGGCGCCGACATTGTGCATAGGCTCGTGCCATGCGCCACTTCCCACCCCGCCGCATCGTCTGCCTGACCGAGGAGACCGTCGAGACGCTCTACCTCCTCGGCGAGCAGGACCGCATCGTCGGCGTCTCCGGCTATGCCGTCCGTCCGCCACAGGTGCGGCGCGAGAAGCCGCGGGTGTCGGCCTTCGTCTCCGCGGACATCCCGAAGATCCTCGCGCTGGAACCGGACCTGGTGCTGGCCTTCTCTGATCTCCAGGCCGGCATCGTCGCCGACCTCGTCCGCGCGGGCGTCGATGTCCACGTCTTCAACCAGCGCGACATCGCCGGCATTTTGGCGATGATCCGCACGCTGGGCGCGCTGGTCGGCGCAGCCGGGCGCGCCGGGGAACTCGCACAAGGTTTCGAACGGCGCCTCGCCGCGATCGCCGCAATGCCCCGCCCCTCGCCGCGTCCCAAGGTCTATTTCGAGGAATGGGACGATCCCCTGATCTCCGGAATCGGCTGGGTGTCCGAGCTGATCGGGATCGCCGGCGGGGAGGATGTGTTTCCGGAGCTGAGACATCGGCAGGCCGCGAAGGACCGCATCGTGTCGGCGGACGCGGTGCGCGAGAGCGCACCCGACGTGATCCTCGCCTCCTGGTGCGGCAAGAAGGTGGTCCCTTCCCGCATCAGGCAGCGTGACGGCTGGAGCGAAATTCCGGCTGTGCGCGACGACCGCATCGTCGAGATCAAGTCGACGATCATTCTACAGCCCGGGCCAGCGGCCCTGACGGACGGGCTCGACGCGATCGTGACGGCGTTGTGGGGTCAGCGCTCGTAAGCTAGCACGCGTGGCAGCCCCGTCGACCGGCCGCCTCAGCGTGACGGTGATGGATTTTCACGTCACCGCATTGACGATCTGATATTCCGGCCGGCGCCACACCTCGCCCGCAATCACCTCTTCGATGATCTCGGCTGCCCGCACGATCTCGCTCTCACCGATATACAGCGGCGTAATCCCGAACCGCATGATATCCGGCGCCCGGAAGTCGCCGATGACGCCGCGAGCGATCAGTGCCTGCATGGCAGCGTAGCCGCCGTCGAAGGCGAAGGAGACCTGTGAGCCGCGGCGATCATGCGCGCGTGGGGTCACCAGCCTCAGAGATGGGCAGCGGCGCTCGACTTCTCTGATGAGGAGATCGCCGAGCGCCAGCGAGCGCGCGCGCAACTCCGCGATATCGACGCGGTCCCAGATGTCGAGGGAGGCTTCCAGCGCCGCCATTGCCAGCACCGGCGGTGTGCCGACGCGCATCCGCTCGACGCCGCCGGCGGCCGCATAGCCAAGCTCGAACGCAAACGGTTTTGCGTGGCCCATCCAGCCGGACAGCGCAGCGCGCGCACTGTCGGCGTGGCGCGGTGCGACGTAGAGAAAGGCCGGCGCGCCGGGGCCGGCGTTGAGATATTTGTAGGTGCAGCCCGCAGCAAAATCGGCGCCGCAGCCGGCGAGATCGACCGGCAGCGCGCCGGCCGAATGCGCGAGGTCCCAGACCGTGACGATGCCAAGCGCGTGCGCCTTCGCCGTCAGCTTCGCCATGTCGTGGCGGCGGCCGGTGCGGTAGTCGACCTCGGTGAGGTAGAGCACCGCGACCTCCTCCGACAACGCGGCCTCGACCTGCTCCGGCGCCGCCAGGCGCAATTGATGACCGCGCCCGAGCGTCGCGATCAGGCCTTCGGCCATGTAGAGGTCGGTCGGGAAATTGCCGGTGTCCGAGAGGATCACCTTCCGCTCGCTGTTCATGTCGAGCGCGGCCGCGAGCGCCTGATAGACTTTGAGTGATAGCGTGTCGCCGGTCATCACGGCGCCTGCCTCCGCGCCAATCAACCACGCGATGCGGTCGCCGACGCGGCGCGGCTGGGCATACCAGCCGGCCGTGTTCCAGGCCCGGATCAGCTCGTTGCCCCATTCGGCCGTGATGACGCGGCCGACGCGCTCGGCGACACCCAGCGGCAGCGCGCCGAGCGAGTTGCCGTCGAGATAGATCACGCCGCCAGGCAGATGGAACAGCGCTTTGGTGTCGTCGTAGACGCGCAGCTTCGTGTCGGAAATGGACATCTTCTTGGGCATCTCTAAAGGATGGTGCGAACGCGCCAGAGCTCGGGGAACAGCTCGATCTCCAGCATGCGCTTGAGGTAGCTGACACCGCCGGTGCCGCCGGTACCGCGCTTGAAGCCGATGACGCGTTCGACCGTCGTCACATGGTTGAAGCGCCAGCGCCGGAAATAATCCTCGAAATCGACCAGCTTCTCGGCGACCTCGTAGAGCATCCAGTGCGTCTCCGGCGCCTCGTAGACGATACGCCAGGCCTGCAGCACGCCCTCGTTGAAGCTGTGGGTCTCGCGAACATCGCGCGCCAGCACAGCCGCAGGCATCTTGAGCCCGTTGCGGTCGGCGAGCCGCAACACCTCGTCATAGAGGCTTGGGGTTGCGAGCTCGGCCTCCAGCAGATTGGTCACCTCGGCATCGTGCGCGTGCGGCTTCAGCATGGCGTGATTTCGGTTGCCGAGCAGATATTCGATCAGCCGGTACTGGCGCGACTGGAAGCCGGAGGATTGGCCGAGCTGCGAACGGAAGCGCGTATATTCGCTCGGCGTCATCGTGCGCAGCACGTCCCAGGCGCCGTTGAGCTGCTCGAAGATGCGCGACACCCGCGCCAGCATCTTCATTGCCGGCGCCACCTCGTCCTTGGCGATGGAGCGGCGCGCGGCGCTGAGCTCGTGGATGGCGAGCCGCATCCAGAGCTCGGTGGTCTGATGCTGGATGATGAACAGCATCTCGTCATGCGCTTCCGAGAGCGGATGTTGCGCGCCGAGGATCGCGTCCAGCGCCAGGTAGTTGCCGTAGGACATGCGCCGGGCGAAATCGGTCTCGGCGCCTTCGCTTGCAGGATCGTAATCGCTGGACGTCATGACAGGCCCTCTCGATCGATCATCCCCTTTGGCCTCGTCAGTCGAGGCCGATCAGACGCGCGGTGATCGGCGCGGACGGATCCTTCAGCCCGTCGATCACGGTGAAATGGTTGAGCCCGGGATCGATGACGAGGTGCGTCGGCACGTCGAATCCGGTCCAGACATTGGCCAGGAGGTCGGACTGGCGGATGAACTCGGGCCGCTCGACGCCGCCGACCCAGGCGGTGACCGGCGAATGCCCGCGCGGCTGGTGCAGCGCCGCGCTTTCGAGCGTCGCCTCCTCCATGGTCATGCGCAGCGTCTCATTCATCCCGGTCTTCAGCAGCGGCCGCAGATCGTGCAGGCCGCTGATCGAGAGCGTCCCGGCGATGCGGTTGTAGACGGCGGGCTCGAGCCGGCTGTCGTCGCACAGCATGCGCGTGACGAGATGGCCGCCGGCAGAATGCCCGGCGAGCCGGATCGGCCCTGCGACCAGCGAGGCCGCTTTCGCAATCGCGGCGGTGATTTCAGCGGTGATGTCGGAGATACGCGCAGCCGGCGTCAGCGTGTAGCTCGGCAGGGCCACGGTCCAGCCATGATGACGCGCGCCTTCGGCGAGATCGGTCCAGGCCGATTTGTCGAAGCGCATCCAGTAGCCGCCGTGGACGAAGACGACGAGGCCGTTGCTGTCGCCATCGGGCAGGATGAGATCGAGGCGCTGGCGCTCACCCGGGCCATAAGCGATGTCCGGACGGAAATCCTTCAGCCCGGCACGATAAGCCGCCGCCCGCTCCGCCCACAGCGCCGGCAGCTTGTCCGAGCCCGGGATATGGGCCGAATTGGCGTAAGCATCATCCCAATCGCGCATCGTTACTCCCTCGACGGACTCAAGCCTTGCGCGGGCACCAGTCTGCCACCGGCCGGGCGCCCGGCCTAGTCTTTATTTTAAGCTTAAAGTATCTGGATGAGGCACCGCTAGCCTCCCCACTCGTCATTCCGGGGCGATGCAAAGCATCGAACCATGGTGCGCAATTGCGCACCTGAGAATCTCGAGATTCCGGGTTCGCCCTTTGGGCGCCCCGGAATGTCCGAACGTCTTGTTCGCAATGACGTCGGAGAGATACCTACGCCCTCTCCACCCCGCACCATTCCGCGATGAACAGCGCCATCGCCTTGGTCGTCTTCTTCAGCGACTCCAGCTCGACATATTCGTTGAAGCCGTGCATCTCGCCGCCGCTGGCGCCGAAGCAGAGGCTCGGGATGCCGTAGTTCAGGCCGTAGAAGCGGGTGTCGGTGAGCGCGGTGAAGACGAGGTCCTCGACCGCGCCGCCGTAGACGGTGTTGAAGGCCTTGCCGAACGCGGCTTCCGGCGCTGCCGAGTCGGTCAGTTCATAGCCGTCCGACAGGAAGCCCGACCATTCGATCTCCGGCGGATTGTTGGCGAGGAAGCGGTGATTGCGCGCGGCAGCAGTGACGCAGGCCAGAATCTCCTTCTGGTGATCGGCCACCGACCAGCCCGGCAGGATCGCAATACGGCAGTCGACGTCGCACCAGGCCGGCACGCTGGAGGCCCAGTCGCCGCCCTTGATGATGCCGGGGTTGAAGTTGATGGGATGGTTGAGCGCCTTGAAATGGCGATCGGCCTTCGCCCGCTCGTTCCATTCGATCTCGAGCTTCTGGATCGCCTGGATCAGATGATAGGCCGCCATGATCGCATTGGCGCCTGAGCCGGCAAAGGCGACATGGGTGGGGTGGCCCTTCACGCGCAGGCGAAACCAGATCACGCCGACCTGGGAGCGCACCATCTTGCCGCCGGTCGGCTCCGGAATGAAGCAGGCGTCCGCGCGATAGCCGCGCTGAAGCGTCGAGAGCGCGCCGACGCCGGTGCTCTCCTCCTCGATGACGGACTGGAAGTGAATCCGCCCCGTCGGCTTGAGGCCCGCGGCCTTGATCGCATCCAGCGCATACAGCGCGCCGATGGTGCCCGACTTCATGTCGCAGGCGCCGCGGCCGAACATCTTGCCGTCCTTGATGACGGGCGAGAATGGCGGCGTGTCCCACAATTCCAGCGGCCCCGCCGGCACCACGTCGCAATGGCCCTGGAGGATCAACGATTTGCCGCTATTGGTTTGCGGACGGTAGGTCCCGACCACCGAGCGCGCCTTGGAGAAATCATGCTCGATCGGGCCGAAGCCGCGCAGATCCTTGAGATCGTCGACATCGATGTGCCAGTCGTCGACCTCATAGCCGCGTTCGCGCAGGAGGTCGCCGATCATGTCCTGGCACGGCCCCTCCGCGCCACGGGTCGAGGGGATCGCGACGAAATCGCGTGTGGTTGCAAGCTGGGCTTCAAAGCCGGCGTCGACGGCGTCAAGAATCCTCTGCTGCATGTCGGCATTCATCAGGCAACTCCAGGCATTCGAATGGTCCCACGGAGCGCGCAAGCTAGCCGATTTCAGCCGTTCGGGTACTCCACAAAATAAGCATCCCGCAATGCATCTTCGAGCAGCCGGCCTTCCGAATAGCCATCCAGCGTCGCAGGCCGGCTCACGCCGTCGAGCAGGCGCGGACACGGCTCCGGCGCGCCGAGCACGGTGCGCACGGGAATGCGTTCGGCATAGATCGGCAACGCATAGTCTTCATCGTCATCCGCAACCCCCTTGGCGCGGACCTTTGCCGAGGCTTCCTCGATCTCCATCGCAATGAAGGAGGTCGCCTTGATCTCCTGCGTATTGCTCTGGCGCAGGCTTGCGGTGCGATCCGGGAAAAAGCGGTCGACCATGGCGACCACCGCGCGCTCCTTCTCCTCGGGTTCGGTGACGAGATAGGCCGTGCCGAACGCCATCACGGCGCGGTAATCGGCGGAGTGATTGAAGCCGCAGCGCGCCAGCACCAGACTGTCGAGATGGGCGACCGTCAGGCACACCCGCTCGCCCTTGGTCTGGTTGCGCAGCATGCGGCTGGCGCTCGAGCCGTGCCAGTAAAGCCTGGTCCCCTCGCGCCAGAAGAAGGTCGGCGTGCAATAGGGCTGGCCGTCGATGACATAGGAGACGTGGCAGAGCATCGAGGCGTCCAGGATGCGATGAACCGTGTCGTGATCGTAGAAGCCGCGGTCGTGACGGCGCTTCACCTGGTTGCGCGCGGACGTCGGATAGGAATTGAGGGTCTCAGCTTGGCTCACGGCCGCTCCTGTCGGGATTGGAAGAATTCCAGACCAGTTGTAGCGGCGGATTTGGTCTGCGATAGTGCCAATTCCATGCAAAAGATTCCGACCAATTTTGCGCCCGCGCCGGCCAAATTCCCTTCGCCGGCAAAGCCCGAGCTGCCGCTCGACCTCACCGGGCCCCACATCACGGCCGGGGCCTCGGCGGCGCACCGGCTTTACCAGGCGCTGTGCGAGATGATCGTCGGCGGCCTGGTGAAGCCCGGCGAGCCGCTGCCGCCGTCGCGGACACTGGCCAAGCAGACGGGATTTCGCCGCAACGCCGTCGTCTCCGCCTATGAGCGCCTGATCGCCGACGGCTTTGCGCAGGCGACCGTCGGCTCCGGCACCTTCGTCGCCGCGCGCATCCCGGCCCGATCCGCTCTGTCAAAAAAGCCGAAAGCCGTGGTCGAAGCGCCGCGGCAGGGCGTGCTCTCGCTCGGCTGCACCCATATCGACGAGCGCGCGGTGCAGCGCTTCCGCGCCTTCGTCGGCCGCCGCATGCGCGCCTTCGGCGCCGAGCATCTGCACTACGGCGACCCGCGCGGCAGCCGCGAGCTGCGCGTCGCGATCGCCGATCACCTGCTGTCGGCGCGGGGGCTGCGCTGCGACCCCGACCAGATCATGCTCACCTCCGGCACGCTGCACACCCTGCGCATCGTGCTCGGCACGATCCTGAAGGCGAACGACCAGGTCTGGTGTGAGGATCCCGGCTATCCGATCGCGCGCAGGACCATCGCACAATGCGGCTATCGCACCATCCCGATTCCCGTCGACGCAAACGGCCTGCACATCGCCAAGGGTCGCGCGGCCGCGCCATCTGCGCGCGCGGCCTATGTAACGCCGTCGCACCAGTTTCCGCTGGGCGTGCAGATGTCGATGCCGCGGCGGCTCGAGCTGCTGGACTGGGCCAAGGCGGCCGGCGCCTTCGTGTTCGAGGACGATTACGACAGCGAGTTCCGCTATGACGGCGCGCCGCTGATGTCGCTCGCCGGCATCGATCGCCTCCAGCGCGTGATCTACATGGGCACGTTTGCCAAGACGCTGTTTCCGGGCTTGCGCATCGGCTATTGCGCCCTGCCCGAGCGCCTGATCGCGGACGTGACCGCCGCGCGTGCCGCACTCGACCGCTTTCCCGGCACGCTGATGGAAGGCGCCGTTGCCGACATGCTCAATTCCGGCGCGTTCGCTGCGAACCTCAAGCGCGTGCGGAAACTCTATCGCGAGGCGCGCGACGCGCTGGCCACGACGCTGGAAGCGGCTTCCGATGGCGCGCTGTCGGTGCCGGTGCCGTCGCAGGGGCTGCATCTGGTCGCGCGGTTCGATCCTTCGGTTGCCCCTGCGGTTGCGGCAGAAGCAAAGCAGGCGGCCGGCGCGGAAGGCTGGCTGCTGGCCGACACCTACGCGCGGGCGCGTCCCCTGCCCGGATTCGTCCTGGGATTTTCCGGGCACGCGGTTCCGCAGCTCGTGGCTTCCGCCGAACGGCTTGCGCGGGAATCGCGCGCCGCCTTGCGCCCGAAGGGCAAATCGATCCGGCGGGCGTGACCGAGCTTCTTTGCTGTCAGAATCGCGTACCGCTCCCTACATTGCGGCATCGATGCCGGGACCTCACACCATGCTGCTGCGCCGTGCGACTTGCCTCTCGCTCCTGATCTCCACCGTGCTCGCCACGGCGGCTCACGCAGCCACCGTCGGGCGCGAACAGGACATCGCCGATCTCAAGCTCGGCCAGCGTGTGTTGGTGGATGACGGAACTTGCCCCGCCGGGCAGGTCAAGGAAGTGCGTGGCGCGAAGATGACCGACAAGGGCGTGGCGCGAACCAGCGCCTGCGTGCCGCGGTACGGGCCGAAGTCGAAGTAAGGGGATTAGAGGTTATTTCGCCGGATCGAACATGCACTGCAAGGTCGGCTTGGCGATCTTGGTGAAGGTCGGGCCGATCTCGTTCTGCTTGGCCGCCGGCACCCAGTCGGTCTCGATCGTCGGCACGCCGGTCTCGCTGATACCGCGCAGCAGCGCTTCGCGCAGGTCGCGGTCCTCGACGACGGCGGCGGCATGATCATGCAGACAGCCGCAGACCTCCTCCGGATGCTCCCAGCGCCCGAGCATGCGCGGCGCGCACTGCCGCACGAACTCGGTGCGGGGATCGGGTAATCTGGAGGGAGAGCGCACCTGCGCCTGGACGGAACCGATGGTCAGAAGGGAAATGAGCGCTGCGGCGCAAATGCGAAGATTCATGATGGCCTTTAACGGCTGATTTTCTTGTTGGCGATCAGAAGCGCGCGGCGACCACGATCGACTGCGGCGCCGCCGTGGTGACCGGCGAGCCGTTGTACTGGAAGGTGCCGATACCCGGCAGATTGCCGTCGGGCGCGCCTGCGAATGAGGAACCGGCGAGCACGAAGCCGAAAGCGAGGATGAAGCTGAGCGTGCGCATGGACGTGTCTCCAGGTTCCGTGCCGGCGATGGCGCCGTCGTCGTTGTGAAGCTGATAACCATGGGCGGTTTCGCGCGTGATGCGCCAAAAGCGGAAAATGGTTTCGTCTTCGTGAGAATTGTTTCGTCCCGTCCGGCGCGACGACACATTCGGCGGAAAACCCCAATCATTTCAGATGGGTCGCGCCGCTGCTCAAACCGGTCTGGCAAGCTTCGTTTGGGGTCGAAGACGCAGTGTAGAGAGCACGCGGTCACATTCGTGCCTTCCACACTTCACATGCATTTTACGTTTTTCTGCTGAAGAGAGCCAAACGAGGCTGGTCCTGTCGAACCGAGGGCGCGTCGGCCGCGACCCAAGCCATCGAAACCGAGAAGCCCGGATCACTACCGGGCGCGTTCATGTGAGGGATGGCCATCATGGTGGCGGGAGATCGCGCAACGGCGCGCGACGCGGACCAAGGGACGGACCGCGGACATCAACGACCCATTCGCAGCCGCGCCACCTCACCTGGCGAAATGGCGCAGCAATCGGGCCGCGGCTACGAGGCCGCGCCGCAGGCGTTCGTGCGGCTGACCGGCTCGCATCTCGCCAAACCGCGCGTCAGCCGCGCGGTCATCACTGAGTGAAGAACTCGCCGCATTTCTGCACGTTTGCGTCAGCCGGTCCCCACGGCATGATCGGCACCGTCGAGGTCGAGTTCTTCGGCGAGCCCTCGATCAGCCTGTCCGAATAGACCATGTAGACCAGCACGTTGCGCTTGGCGTCGCAGCCGCGCACGATCTGCATCTTCTTGAAGAACAGCGAGCGGCGCTTGCGGAACATGTCGTCGCCCTGCTCCATCTTGTCCTTGAACTTGATGGGCCCGATCTGGCGGCAGGCGAGCGAGACGTCCGAGACCTCCTCGGCAAGGCCCAGCCAGCCCTTGAAGCCGCCCTTCTCCGGCACGGTGAAATGACAGGCCACGCCCTCGACCTCGGGGTCGTCGAGACCATAGGTCGCGAGCTTGTCATTCGGGCTGACCCATTTGAACACGGTGGAGCGGCGGAAGATCAGATCCGGCTCGTCGGCAGCGGAGGCGGCAGTTGCCGGCACGACCAAGAGCAAGGCGAATAAAGCTAGGTCTTTCAAACGGATGCCGGAAAGACCGGGGAAACGGGATGACATGAAGTTCTCCGGTGACGCGTTCCCGTAATGTAGGCATCCGAACGCGGCTGAGGAAGGCGACGGGCAACCGATCGCGGCCGCCGTTTACCGCTCCGTGAGGCTTTTTTGCTACGTACTGAACAAATGTAGCTGACGGCAGAACCACTTTGCTGGTGAACGCGTATCCCCTCTGCGAGACTAATGTCTGATTTGGATTGTGGATTCGAGGAATGAATAGCGTGAACGGGTCCGGTTCTTCTGCCAAGCCGGCACGGCTGTGGCAGGTCGCCATTTTGACGGCGGCAGGTGTGATCTGTACGGCGAACCAGGCGGACGCAGCGTTTTATTATTGGACGGATTATTCCGACGGGTCCTACGGCCGCCATGAGCGGTATCCCGAAGAGCCGCGACAAAAGCCGCAGAAGCGCAGCGCGACCGGCAAGAAGGACGTCGTCGCCGAAAAGGAAGCCGGTATAAAGCCGCAAGGGCCGCTCGTCATCGTCGTCTCGATCGACCGGCAGAAGGTCACGGTCTACGACACCAACGGCGTGTTTGCGGAATCTCCGGTGTCGACCGGCATGAAGGGCCATTCGACGCCGATGGGCGTGTTTAGCGTCATCCAGAAGCACAAATTCCACCACTCCAACATCTATAGCGGCGCGCCGATGCCGTACATGCAGCGGATCACCTGGTCCGGCGTCGCGATGCATGCCGGCGTGCTGCCGGGCTATCCGGCCTCGCACGGCTGCATCCGCATGCCGATGGCGTTCGCGGTGAAGATGTGGAACTGGACCAGGATGGGCGCGCGCGTCATCGTCTCGCCCGGCCAGATGACGCCGCAAAACTTCTCGCATCCCCTGCTCGCCTCTACGCGGATGCCGCCGCAGCCTGCCGCCAGCCTCCAACCGACGACGACTGTTGGCGACAAGGCGGACAAGGGCGCGACTGACGCCAAAATCACCGAGGCGAAGCCGGTCGAGACGAAGACGGCCAGCGCGGACGCCGTGCTCGATCTGCGTTCGACGGTCGGCCACGCCGTGATGTCGGATGCGACGACCGGCAGCGCACCGGCTCGCGACGAGGCGGCCAGCACCGAAAACAAGACCGAAACCGCCGAGGCGGCGAAGCCTCAATCCGAAGAGGCCGCCAAGCCGGCCGACGCCGCGACTGTTAAAGCGAAGCCCTCCGAGGTTGCTGAAGCGCCCAAGGCGACGACCGCCGACGACAAGTCCGCGGACAAGGTCGAGGCAGCCAAGCCTGAGACCGCCAAGTCTGAGCCGGCCCCGGCCGAGACCGGCAAGAAGCCTGACGCAACGGTGACGGCAACGACGCCTGCGCAATCCGCCTCGCCGGACGCCAAGAAGGACCAGACCCGCGTCGCCGATCCCGCGCCCGCCGCGAAGCCGGACGTGCCGAAGCGGGCCGGCCAGATCGCGGTCTTCATCAGCCGCAAGGACTCCAAACTTTATGTGCGGCAGAACTTTGCGCCGCTGTTCGAGGTGCCGGTGACGATCGCCGCCAGCGATCGCCCGCTCGGCACCCATGTCTTCACCGCCGAGGTCGACAAGACCGACACCAATGCGCTGCATTGGTCGGTGGTATCGATGCCCGTGTCGGCACGTTCCGCCGCGCGCGAGGAAGACGGCCGCATGACGCGCCGCCAGCACGGCGCCGCCGTGATCCCCGTCGCCGCAAAGCCGGTGGCCGTCACCCCGAATAGCCCGGCCGAGGCGCTCGACCGCGTCTCCATCCCCGCCGACACCATGGCAAAGATCAACGAGATGCTGACCAGCGGCGGCTCGATCATCGTCTCCGATCAGGGCATCAACCAGGGCGAGACCGGCGAAGGCACCGACTTCATCGTGCGCCTGTACTGAATGATTCGCCGCGTCCGATAACGCGGTGTTGAGCAGGCCGATCGCAGCGGCGGAGTAGAGTGGGTCCCGGATCACGTCGGGGGACGTCGCCATGCTGAACCGCAGGACCATGCTCGCCGCGCTTCTCGCAACAGGCGCATCCGCAACGCGCGCGTTCGCCGACGGCGGCATGAGCCGCATATCGGCCTACGCCTTCTCCTTCCCCGCATTGTCCGGCGATGACATCCGCCTTGCGGCCTTCACCGGCCGGCCGCTGCTGGTGGTCAACACCGCCTCGCTGTGCGGCTACACCCCGCAATATGCGGGGCTGCAGGAGCTCTGGAGCGAGTTTCGCGCACGTGGGCTCAACGTCATCGGCGTGCCTTCCAACGATTTCGGCGGCCAGGAACCCGGCGGCACCAGCGAGATCTCGGAGACAGCGCACCACCAATACGGCGTTACCTTCCCGATCGCCGCAAAGGCCGTCGTGGTCGGGCCGAAGGCGCATCCCTTCTACAAATGGGCGGCTGAGGCGCGGCCGAAGGAGGTTCCGCGCTGGAACTTCCACAAATACCTGATCGGCCGCGACGGCTATATCGCCGAGGTGTTTTCCTCCGCCGTCGAGCCGACCGACACCCGAATCAAGACCGCAGTCGCGAAGGCGCTGGCCGACAGTTGACACGCCGCACCCCAACGCGCTTGGGCACAATTGTGGCGAAGCGCCAAACAGCCGTTGCAATGGCGAGTGCCCACCATCTAGGCTAGGATCAGCGCTAAGATATCTTGGGCAGGATGGTTTTGCCGCAGGCGAAAAGCCACGGTGAAACAACGGGATCAATCTCGAGGACAACACCATGCGTGTGGCGGCAGGACTGATTTTGGCAAGCGCAATGTCTCTGGCGATGACAGGCGCAGCATGGTCGCAGACCCCGGCCGCGAAGCCGGCAGCCGCCACGCAGGCTGCACCCGCGGCGACGCCGGCAGCTGCGGCACCCGCCGCAGCTCCGGCAGCAGCAGCCACGCCGCCCGCCTTCGTCAATCCGCCCCCGCCGAAGCAAGCGCCCCAGCCGGCGCGCGCCGCCTGCAACACGCCGGGCGCGCTCGGCGTCGCCCGCACCGTCGAGATCGACACCACCGGCGGTCCGGGCTTCGGCTTCGAGCACTTCAAGGAGCTCGACTTCCTGCGCGACAAGGAGGTGGTGTTGACCTTCGACGACGGCCCCTGGCCGAAGAACACGCCCGCGGTGCTGAAGGCGCTCGCCGATGAATGCACCACCGGCATCTTCTTCTCGATCGGCAAGCACGCCACCTACGAGCCGGAGATCCTGAAGCAGGTCTACGCAGCCGGCCACACCGTGGGCAGCCACACCTGGTCGCACGCCAATCTCAACAACAAGAAGCTCACGGAAGCGCAGCGCAAGGAAGAGATCGAGAAGGGCCTGTCCGCGGTGAAGTGGGCGCTCGGCGGCATCTCGCCCTCGCCGTTCTTCCGCTTCCCCGCGCTCCAGCATCCGCCGGAGATGGTCACCTATCTCGGCAACCGCAACGTCGGGATCTTCTCCTGCGATATCGACTCGTTCGACTTCAAGGCCTCCAAGCCCGAGAAGGTGATCGAGACCGTGATGAAGAAGCTCGACAGCAAGGGCAAAGGCATCGTCCTGATGCACGACTTCCAGAAGCACACCGCGGAAGCCCTGCCCGAGCTGCTCAAGCGCCTGAAGGCCGGTGGCTACAAGGTGGTGGCGATGCGTGCCAAGTTCCCTGCCTCGACGCTGCCGGAATACGACCAGGAGCTGCTCAAGGACATCAAGCTGCCGACGGTCAGCAACCGGCCGGTCAACAGCGTGGTGACGACGGTCTCCGAATAGCCGCGCCCTTGTCGTTCCGCATCGAAGGCTACGTCATCATCTCCGCGGACGGCATGCTTGCCGACGCGACGCATGTCATGCCCGACAGCCTGAAGTTCGAAGGCGACAAGAGGTTCTTCGAGCAGGCTCTGGATCGTGCCGCGCTGATCGTGCACGGCCGGCACTCGCATGAGCAGCAGCCGAACTCGCCGAAGCGAAAGCGGCTGATCATGACGCGCAAGATAGCCGCGCTCACAGTCGATCCGGAGATGCCGAACGCGACGCTGTGGAATCCGGACCATGCGAGCTTAGAGCAGGCCTGTGCCTTCGCCGACGTCGCCTCCGGCATGGTCGCGATCATCGGCGGCCCCGTCGTGTTCGACATGTTCATGGATCGCTACGACACGTTCTGGCTGTCGGAGGCCCCGCATCTGCGCCTGCCCGGCGGCGAGGGCTGCTTCGTCGGCGTGCCGGAGCGGACGCCGCATGAGGTGCTCGCCGAGCACGGGATGAAGCCGGGGGCGCCATACCTGCTCGACGCGGCGCATGACGTCACCGTCACGCCGTGGCGCAGGTCTTCGTAGGGTGGGTTAGCCCCGCGGATTGCGCGAAGCGCAAACCGCTTGGCGTAACCCACCAACTTCGTCCCGCGTTCGTTGAAGCATGGTGGGTTACGCCTTCGGCCAACCCACCCTACGGCGCCTCAAACGTCGCCGTAGGCCGCTTCGACCGGACGCGTGGCCCGGCCGTAGCCGATGATCATGAACAGAGCGCCGATGATTGACAGGTTCTTGAGCGCGTCGACCAGCATCTTGCCGTTGTCTGGCGGCGCCAGGTTCCAGAAATCGTAGAACAGCACGGTTGCCACCGCGACGTAGATGATCAGCAGCATCGCGAAGAAGCGCGCGCCGAAATTCAGCGCGATCATCACCCCCGCGATGATCTCGAGCGCGCCGACCGCGATCGCCAGCAGCTGCGGCGTGGTCATGGCGGTCGCGGTCTCGACCTGCTTGGCATAAGGCGCGATCATGTCGGGCACCACGACCTTGGCGGCAATGAAATCGGCCGTCGCCTGGATGGCGAACAGCTTGGTCGCGCCCGTGTAGATGAACAGCACGGCGAACAGGATTCGCCCGAAAGTCACGAACGCTGGCATGATCGGCCTCTTGGCTCAGGCTTTTTGAAATCGGAATTTTGACGAAACTACCGAGCGATTATGAAGAGTCGCGCGCCGGTTTACAAACGGGGAAATGGCGAAAACTGTTTTGAAAAGGTTGAAGTGGCTGACGCGTCGGAGGTGTGCTCCCTCGCCCCGCTCTTGTCCGCCCGAAGCCTTGGCGAAGGCGGATGCGGGGCCGCGACGAGCTTCGCTCGCGCTGAGAGGGTTGGGGTGAGGGGGAGCCTCCGCGGGGACGGTGAGAGTTGGACTCGCGGAGAGTCCCCCTCACCCGGATCGCATCTATCGATGCGATCCGGGTTCTCCCCGCAGGCGGGGAGAGGCGAAGAACCGACGACCTTACGTAAACAACGTCGGCTGCTGCCGCGCCGCACGCTCCTGCGCTTCCACCACCGCGACCGCGGTCATGTTGAGGATGCCGCGCGCCGTCACGGATGGGGTGAGGATGTGGGCGGGGCGCGCCGGGCCGATCAGGATCGGGCCGACGGGCAGCGCGTCCGCGAGCGACTTGATCATCTGATAGGCGACGTTGGCGGTGTCGAGGGTCGGCATGATCATGATGTTGGCCTCGCCCTCGAGGTTGGAGTGCGGCAGCACCATCTTGCGCGCAGCGGCCGAAAGTGCCGTGTCGCCCTGCATCTCGCCGTCGGCCTCGATCTCCGGATGCTTCTCCTTCAGGAGCTGGGTCGCCCGGCGCATCTTGCGCGAGGATTCGGTATCGTAGCTGCCGAAATCGGAATGCGAGACGAAGGCGATCTTCGGCTTGATGTTGAAGCGCTGAACGTGAACCGCCGCGAGCGAGGCAATCTCGGCCAGCTCCTCCGCGCTCGGATTGGGGCGAACCTGGGTGTCGGCGATGAAGAACGCGCCCTTGCTGGTGATCAGCAGCGCCAGCGCCGCATAGTCGCTGATCCCTGCCGAGAAGCCGACGATTTCGCGGACATGGCGCAGATGGCTCATGTAGCGGCCCTCGACGCCGCAGAGCATGGCGTCCGCCTCCCCGCGCGTCACCGCGAGCGCGGCGATGACCGTATTGTTGGTGCGGACCACCGTGCGCGCCGCATCCGGCGTCACGCCGCGGCGGCCGGCGACCTCGACATAGGACTGCACGTAGGAGCGGTAGCGCGGATCGTCCTCGGGGTTGACGAGGTCGAAATCCTTGCCGGCCTTGATCGACAGGCCGAAGCGCTTGATGCGCGCCTCCACCACGGACGGACGACCGACCAGGATCGGCGTCGCCAGCTTCTCCTCCAGCACCACCTGCGTGGCGCGCAGCACGCGCTCGTCCTCGCCCTCGGCATAGATCACGCGCACCGGCTGGGTCTTGGCCTTGGCGAACATCGGCTTCATGACGAGGCCGGAGCGGAAGGCGAAGCGCATGAGCTGCGCGGCATATTCGTCGAAATTGGTGATGGGACGCGTCGCGACGCCCGACTCCATCGCGGCCTTCGCAACCGCCGGCGCCACGCGCAGGATCAGCCGTGGATCGAACGGGCTCGGAATCAGCGAGCCCGGACCGAAGCCGCCCATCTCGCCGGTGTCGACCCCTTGCGCCACCGCATCCGACGGCGCCTCGCGCGCGAGCTGCGCGATGGCTTCGACCGCGGCGTGCTTCATCTCCTCGTTGATGGCGCTGGCACCGACGTCGAGCGCGCCGCGGAAGATGAAGGGAAAGCACAGGACGTTGTTGACCTGGTTCGGATAGTCCGAGCGGCCGGTGCAGATCATGGCGTCGGGGCGCACCTTCCGCGCTTCCTCCGGCATGATTTCCGGCGTCGGGTTGGCGAGCGCCATGATCAACGGCTTGTCGCCCATCGCCTTGGCCATCTCGGGCTTGAGCACGCCCGGTGCCGACAGCCCGATGAAGATGTCCGCGCCGCCGATGACGTCGGCGAGCGTGCGCTTGTCGGTCTTCTGCGCGTAGACGGCCTTCCAGCGGTCCATCGAGGTGTTGCGGCCCTCGTGCACGAGGCCGTCGATGTCGCAGACCCAGATGTTCTTGCGCTGCGCGCCCATCGACACCAGCAGGTTGAGGGTCGCGATCGCAGCCGCCCCTGCCCCCGACGCCACGATCTTGACGTCGGACAGCTTCTTGCCGTTCAGCCTGAGGCCGTTGGTGATGGCGGCGGCGACGATGATGGCGGTGCCGTGCTGGTCGTCGTGGAAGACCGGGATCTTCATGCGCGCCTTCAGCTGCGCCTCGATCTCGAAGCACTCCGGTCCGCGGATGTCCTCGAGATTGATGCCGCCGAAAGTCGGCTCGAGCGCCGCCACCGTCTCGACCACGCGGTCGATGGTGTCGGCGGCGATCTCGATGTCGAACACGTCGATGCCGGCGAATTTCTTGAACAGGACCGCCTTGCCCTCCATGACGGGCTTGGACGCCAGCGGGCCGATATTGCCGAGGCCGAGCACCGCGGTGCCGTTGGAGACCACGGCAACCAGATTGGCGCGGGTCGTCAGCGTCGCGGCTTCCGCCGGGTTCTTGGCGATCTCGGTGCAGGCAGCCGCAACGCCCGGAGAATAGGCAAGCGCGAGGTCGCGCTGGTTGGCAAGCGGCTTGGTCGCCTGGATCTCGAGCTTGCCGGGGCGCGGCAGGCGGTGATAGGCGAGCGCCGCCTGGTGGAGGTCATCTGAATAGGACGACATGCGGTCTCTTGCCTCGCGTTACCGGCCTCAAACTACGTTGTCCTGACCGGTCTGTCGCGGGTCGCGGTATTCCGGGTCATGGAAACGGGATGAAGCACGGCCGGCGCCCCGGTGGCAACATCCGATTGCGACCCCATCAACAGGCCGATCGGTCAAATATCTGATAGCTATAGCTTTCCCTGGACCGCACGGCGTTTCGCGAATATGGCAGGTTGCGCGGTGCAATATGAGCAACTGGAGCTGAGAATGAAGCGAATCCTGATCGGCCTGATCGCGGTGGCCGCACTCGCCGCAGGCGGATGGTTCGGCTTCAACCTCTATGCAGAGCATCGCGCCACCGCCGAGATCGAGGCCGCCTTCGACCAGGTTCGCGCGAGTGGCGGCAAGGCAAGCCATGGCAGGATCGGGTTCGATCTGCCGACGCGCACCCTCACGATCGAAGACATCGCCATCGATCCCGGCCAGCAGTCGCAGATGCAGGTCAAGATCGCCAGCGTGAAGGCGACCGGCGTGCGCCAGCTCGACGAGGGGCGGTTCTCCGCCGACGCCATCGACGTCTCGGGCATTGAATTCGCAATCGACAGCGCGGTCGGCCCATCGCAGGTCAAGGCCGCCTACAAGATCGCTCGGGCCACGATCCGGGACTACACCGGGGCGATCCGCGCTCAGGTCTTGCCGGCATCAAACGCCATCACCGACCTGTACCGGTTTGGTCTCGAACAGTTCAGCAGCGTCGCGGCGTCCTCAATTGAGGTGCCGACCATTGCCGTTGCCATCGCCGGCAAGCCCGGTACGGCCAACCCGGGAGGCGGCGATCTCGCCTATTCGGGCCTGGTGATGAAAAATCTCCGGCAGGGCAAGGTCGAGGCGACCAAAGCGGACCGGCTCACCTTCACGTTCAACTCGATCCAGGCGGGCAAGCCCGACAAGCTCACGGGCGAGCTGTCGAACCTCATCCTGAACGATTTCGATTCGGCCGCCATGCTCGCGACCCTCGACCCTCAAAAGGCGAACGACGACAGCTACCATCAGGTCTACAGGCAGATTTCGACAGGGCCTTACACGGTGACGTCCGGCGGCATGCGCCTGGAGGTCGATGGCTTCACCATCGACGATATTGGCGTGCAGCCATCAAAATTCCGGATGGTCGAGATGCTGGCCGAGTTGCCCCAGGATCAATCGGCCCCTCCAACGCCCGCGCAGGCGCGCGAGATGATGGAAAAGCTCGCTGGATTCTATGAGGGCCTTCGCGTCGGCAAGATCGAGGTCGGCAAGACGACGGTGGGCACGCCGCAAGGGACGGCGAGGATCAACGCAGTCAGGTACCGGGAGGGCGAGTTCGCAGTCGAGGGCGTCGATACACCGTCCCCGCAGGGTCAGTTCAAGATGGAGCGCTTCGCCCTCAAATCCTTCAGCACGACGAACCTGATGCGCTGGGCGGCAGGCCTCGCCAACCCCGGGCGGGCGCCCTCGCCCGATCAGATGCTGGGCCTGTTCCGGGTGCTCGGAGGCGCCGAGATCAAAGGCGTGGTCTCGCCGTACAAGAACACACGGCAGCTCGTCACCATCGACACGATCAGCCTGAACTGGGGACAATTGGTCGGATCGATCCCGAGCAAGGCCAATCTGGTCGTGAAGATGGTCGCCCCGACCGATCCGACCAATCCCGTTCAGCTGCCGTTGACGATGGCCGGCATCGACAAGCTGGCCATCAACCTCGATCTCGGCGCGGCCTGGACGGAATCCTCGGGCACCTTCGCGCTTGCACCCGCCACCATCGATCTCGGCAATCTCGCCAAGGCGCAGGCCCGCTTCGCGCTCGCCAATGTGCCGCGCGGGATGTTCACGACCGATCCGGTGCAGGCCATGGGCCAGGCCGAGCAGATCGAGACCGGCGCGATCGAGCTCTCCTTGCGCGACAGCGGGGTCGTGGATCTCGTGGTGGCACAATTTGCGCGGATGCAGAACGTCAGCCGCGACGCCGCGCGCGGTGCCATCGTCGAGATGATCCGGGCGCAGGGCGAGAAGGTCGCAGCCTCCAATCTCGACGCCAAGGCGGCTGTCGATGCGATCGCCGGCTTCGTCGAGACGTCGGGGCAGGCGCTCAGCATCAAGCTGACGCCGCTCGGCAAGATCCCGGTGCTCCAGCTCATGAACCTGCTGAACAACGAGCCGATCGTCGCGCTGGCGCAATTCCGGATCGAGGCGTCGACGGGGCTTTGAGAGCGCTTGGTCTCGTGTCCCGGACGCGGCGCGGCATGAAATGACGCGACGCAGAGCCGGGACCAAGAAGTCACCTTCCGTGAAGTGTGGGCCCCGGCTCTGCAGCGCACCGCTGAAGAAGCGCTGCGCTGCGTCCGGGGCACGAGCCTCACTTCTGCGGCAGGTTCACCCGGACGTGGAGCTCGCGGAGCTGCTTTGTCGTGGCTTCCGAGGGCGCGCCCATCAGCAGGTCCATGGCCTGCTGGTTCATCGGGAACAGCGAGATCTCGCGCAAATTCGTGGTGCCGCACAGCAGCATCACGATGCGGTCGACGCCCGCGGCCATGCCGCCATGCGGCGGCGCGCCGTACTGGAACGCGCGGTACATGCCGCCGAAGCGCTCGACCACTTCCTGCTCACCATACCCGGCGATCTCGAACGCCTTCACCATCGCTTCCGGCACGTGGTTGCGGATGCCGCCCGAGGCGATCTCGTAGCCGTTGCAGGTGATGTCGTACTGGAACGCCTTGATGGTCAGCGGATCCTGGCCCTTCAACGCGTCGAGGCCGCCCTGTGGCATCGAGAACGGATTGTGCGAGAAGTCGACCTTCTTGTCGTCCTCGTTGTACTCGTACATCGGGAAGTCGACGATCCAGGCGAGCTCGAACCGCTCCTTGTCGGTGAGGTTCAATTCCTCGCCGACCTTGTTGCGGGCCAACCCTGAGAACTTCCAGAACTTGTCGGGATCGCCGGCAACGAAGAAGGCGGCATCGCCTTCCTTGACGCCGATCTGCGCGCGGATCGCGGCGGTGCGCTCAGGCCCGATGTTGTTTGCCAAGGGGCCGGCACCCTCGCCGCCCTCGCGCCACATGATGTAGCCGAGGCCGGGCTGGCCCTCGCCCTGCGCCCACGAGTTCATGCGGTCGCAGAAGGCGCGGCTGCCGCCGCCCGGTGCCGGGATGGCCCAGACCTGGTTCTTGGGATCTTCGAGCATGCGCGCGAAGACCTTGAAGCCGGAGCCGCGGAAGTGTTCCGAGACGTCCTGCATCTCGATGGGGTTGCGCAGGTCCGGCTTGTCGCTGCCGTATTTGCGCAGCGCCTCCGCGAACGGGATGCGGCGCCAGTTCTTGCTCACCGGCTTGCCCTTGGCGAACTCCTCGAACACGCCGGTGATCACCGGCTCCATCGCAGCAAAAACATCCTCTTGCGTGACGAAGCTCATCTCGACGTCGAGCTGGTAGAACTCGCCCGGCAGACGGTCGGCGCGCGGGTCTTCGTCGCGGAAGCAGGGCGCGATCTGGAAGTAGCGGTCGAAGCCCGACATCATCAAGAGCTGCTTGTACTGCTGCGGCGCCTGCGGCAGCGCGTAGAATTTTCCCGGATGGATGCGCGACGGCACCAGGAAGTCGCGCGCGCCTTCCGGCGATGACGCGGTCAGGATCGGCGTGTTGAACTCGAAGAAGCCCTGCCCCTCCATACGCCTGCGCATCGACTTGATGATCTCGACGCGCGTCATGATGTTCTGGTGCAGCTTCTCGCGACGCAGGTCGAGGAAACGGTACTTGAGCCTTATGTCCTCAGGATATTCCTGATCGCCGAACACCGGCAGCGGCAGGTCGCCGGCCGGACCGAGCACCTCGATCTCGCTGACATAGATCTCGATCTTGCCGGTCGGCAGGTCGTCGTTGTCGGTGCCCTCGGGGCGGCGGCGGACCTTGCCGTCCATCTTGACCACGAATTCCGAGCGCAGCTTTTCGGCGAGCGAGAACGCCGGCGAGTCCGGATCGACAACGCACTGGGTCAGGCCGTAATGGTCGCGCAGGTCGATGAACAGCACGCCGCCATGGTCGCGGACACGATGGACCCAGCCTGACAGGCGGATCGTCTCGCCGATGTTGCTCTCGCGGAGCGCGCCGCATGTATGTGACCGGTAGCGATGCATGGTCGTCCCAAAATGATGTCTGAGGTTCGAATCGGACGGCTGAGGTGGCCGGTCCGAAGTTGCGGCAGGGTTTACCCGACGAGGCCGGGGGCGGCAACCAAGGGAACGGGCTGTTTTGGGCTGGAAGTGCCCATTTTTGGCAAGTTGAGGCCCGAGCCTTTGCCGATTGGCATTCCACGCCTATCTTGAGGCCATGACGGTCCATTTCCCCTTCCAAAACTCCTATTCGGCGCTGCCGGACAGCTTCTTTGCCCGCGTCGCGCCGACCCCCGTGGCTGCCCCCCGGCTGATCAAGCTGAACCGGCCGCTGGCGATCCAGCTCGGGCTCGATCCGGACATGCTGGAGACCCCTGAGGGCGCCGAAATCCTGGCCGGGAAAACGGTTCCCGTCGGCGCCGACCCGATCGCCATGGCCTATGCCGGCCACCAGTTCGGGCAATTCGTGCCCCAGCTCGGCGACGGAAGGGCGATCCTGCTCGGCGAGGTCATCGACCGGGACGGCGTCCGCCGCGACATCCAGCTCAAGGGAAGCGGGCCCACCCCGTTCTCCCGACGCGGCGACGGCCGCGCCGCGCTCGGTCCGGTGCTGCGCGAATACATCGTCAGCGAGGCGATGTTCGCGCTCGGTATCCCGACCACGCGCTCACTCGCCGCCGTCGTCACCGGCGAGCACGTCATCCGCGAGACCGCGCTGCCCGGCGCGGTGCTGACGCGGGTGGCATCGAGCCACATCCGCGTCGGCACCTTCCAGTTCTTCGCCGTCCGCCGCGATACCGACGCGATCCGCCGGCTCGCCGACCACGTCATTGCCCGCCACTATCCGGAGCTGCTCGGCACCGAGCGGCCCTATCACGCGCTGCTCGCCGGTGTCGTCGCGCGCCAGGCCGAACTCGTCGCGCGCTGGCTGCTGGTCGGCTTCATCCACGGCGTGATGAACACCGACAACTCGTCGATCTCCGGCGAGACCATCGATTACGGCCCCTGCGCCTTCATGGATGCCTACAATCCTGCGCAGGTGTTTTCCTCGATCGATGAGATGGGCCGCTACGCCTATGCCAACCAGCCGCGCATCGCGCTGTGGAATCTGACCCGGCTCGCCGAATGCCTGCTGCCGCTGTTTTCCGACGAGCAGGAGAAGGCGGTCGCGGACGCCCAGGACATTCTCGGCGCCTTCGGCGAGACGTTCAACGACGCCTATCAAGCTGGCCTGCGCAAGAAGGTCGGCCTGTTCACGATGCGTGAGGGCGACGAGGCGCTGATCCAGGACCTGCTGGATGCCATGGCGAAGAACCAGGCCGACTTCACCCTCACCTTCCGTAAGCTCGGCGATGCCGCAGCCGATCCCGCTGCGGACGACGCCCGCGCCGAGTTCATGGACCCCGCAGTCTTCGATGAGTGGGCCAGGCGCTGGCGCGACCGCACCGCTTTGGAGCCGCAGACCGCCGCCGAGCGGCAAGCGGCGATGCATGCGGTCAATCCGATGTTCATCCCGCGCAACCACCGCGTCGAAGCCGTGATCCAGGCCGCGGTCAACAATGACGATTACGCGCCGTTCGAGGAATTGGTGAAGGTGCTGGCGAAGCCGTTCGAGGACCAGCCGGATTATGCGGCGTACGCCGACCCGCCGCTGCCGGATCAGCGCGTGTTGCAGACGTTCTGCGGGACGTAGCGACAGGCTCGATGCGTAGGGTGGATTAGCCGAAGGCGTAATCCACCACTTCTCTCGACCAAACGGAAAGTAAAGAGGTGGATTACGCTTCGCTAATCCACCCTACAGACTGACGCTGCAGCGACCATCACGCCCGTTCACCGAACTCGCCGGCCATCCGGAGATCGCCGCCCCAATCGTCGGGAAATAATCCCTCGCGGACATCGCGGTGAAACGACGAAAACGGCCAGTCGCACGCTTTCGAGACATGCCCGTGATTGTAGTAGCAATACTCGACGTGGCGAGCGTAATCGGCCTCGTCGCGGATCAGATGCTCCCAGAACCGGCGTTGCCAGATGCCGGCGTTCTTTCCGCGCGGCACGGACGGCACTCAGTCGCTCGTTCGCCGGGAGTGCTTCCGCAAAACGTGTTTTGATCAGCCTCCAGCGGACCGAAAAATCGGCATCGCCTGACGGCAGCTTCCAGATCGCGTGAAGATGATCCGGCAGGACTACGAAAGCATCGATCTCGAAGGGATGGCTCTGTCGCGTTGCGGCGACTGCAGCCCGTAAGATTTCGATCTGCTCTGTCAAAAGAGCTTTCCGCCGATCGAACAGGTTCACGGTGAAGAACCAGCATCCTCCCGGAACGAATGCGCGGCGGTAGTCGGACGTGGATCATGAATAGCACAACTTGAAGTTGGCTCACAGTGGTGGATTACGCCTTCGGCTAATCCACCCTACGCACCTCGTCCCTATTTCGTCGCCTTCCTCACCCCGCCGAACGACGCCGCGTCGAACTTCTGCGGATCGACGGGGTCGTAGCGTGACCATTCCATGTCCGGCATCTTGCCGTACCGCTCGGCCCACGCCTTGTCCGTCGTGGTCGTGCCCGGCGCGACCGGTCGAAGCTCGAAATGCAGCACCTTGCTTGGGCCGATCTCGCCGATCGTGTCCTTGGCCTTGACGCTCGCGCCCACCGCGAGCGCCTCTCCCTTCGGCCCGACAATGCGGCCGAGCTGAACATAGCGCGTGTAGACGATGCCGCCGTTGGGATAGGTGTGCTTGAGCACGACGTAGCGGCCGCAACCGCCGATGATCGGCAGATCGGCCGGCGCCTGCTCGCTCACCTCGATCTTGACGACGACGCCGTCCGCCATCGCCGCCACCGGACCGCCCGCCTTGTCCATGGTGAAATCGACGCCGGGATGCTCGTCCTGGGTCCAGCATCCGCAGGAGGTCATCGTCTTGTCCGCCGGCTTGTCGGCGCGAGGAAAACTTCGCGGAGTCAGGAATTCATTGACCAAAAGTCCCGGCCCTTCAGGGGACGTGAAGGCATGGATCGCATAGAGCGACAGTTTGTCCCCGACCGGCACTTCGTTCGGAAGAAAGCCGTAGACGACATCCTGGATGAAGACCTTGAGCTCGCGTCCCTTGGCGGAGCGGACCGTGATGCAATTGGTCGCCTGCAAGCCGTCGGCATCAGACTTGGGCATGCCACTCATGATCAACGCGCGCTTCAGCGCTCCGCTGGCGCACGGCTCCCCGTGCGACGCCAGCGTGACGTCGAGCTTCAGCGGCGACATCGGATAGACGTCGAGGCCCGTCGCCGGCCGTTTCCGCGCCAGGAACTCGTCGAGATCGGTCTCCTTGTAGCGGGCGAAGTTGAACTCGGCGCTCGCCGCATTTGAAGCGGCGCTCAGCGCGGCAAGCAGGACAGCGACAGCAAGCAATCCCAGCCTGTGGGAGATACGCGGCGTCGACATTTGGGATCTCGTGATGCGGTGCGGTTGAGGAATGCCCGAGCAAACCATGAGCGCATCTTCGCGGCAAGGTAGACCGCACCCTGCAGCTCAATCATGAGAGGTCTTCTTGCAGTCTTCAGGGATTGCCGCGGCCTTCCAACGCATGTCCACATCTTCAGCACACCGTTGGAACCGCTGTCATCAAACTGAAACACTCGCCCTCTAACGGGCTGGCAGGCCGTCCTGCCGGAGGCGACCATCCTCCAACAGTCCTGACAAGCGCGCCATGCCCTTCAAATTCATCCACATCACCGACACGCATCTCGCGAACCCGGGGCTGAAACTCTATGGCCTCGACCCGCGCGCCCGGCTGGACGCGGCAATTGCCGACATCAACAAGCACCAGTCCGATGCCGCCTTCGCGGTCGTGACCGGCGACCTCACCCATTGGGGCGAGCCCGAATCCTACGGCAATTTCGCAGACGCAATGGCTGCGCTGAAGATTCCCTACATCGCCATGGTCGGTAATCACGACAAGCGCGTGGCCTGCCTCGACGGCCTGAAGGCCGCTCCGCGCGACCCCAACGGCTTCGTGCAGGGCACCCGGACCACAGAGCACGGGCTGTTCGTCTTCCTCGACACGCTGGACGAGACCAGCCATGCCGGCGAGATGTGCGCCAAACGCCTCGGCTGGCTCGCAAGCACGCTGGCCGCTGCGCCCGCCGACACGCCATTCGTCGTGTTCATGCATCATCCGCCCTTCCCGGTCGGCGTGCACGCGATGGACGAAATCGCACTGGCGCAGAGCGCTGAATTCGCCGAGGTGATCGCGCCCTACCGCTCGCGCATCCGCCATCTCTTCTTCGGCCACGTGCACCGGCCGATCTTCGGCAGCTACGGCAATATCCCGTTCTCGACGCTCCGCGGCACCAACCACCAGGTCTGGTTCGAGCTTGATGCTGCCGCGACCGACCATCTCGCCAGCCACGAGCCGCCGGCCTATGGCGTGGTGCTGATCGACGGCGACAACCTGGTCGTGCACAGCCACGACTTCCTCGACACCAGTCTGCGCTTCCCCTTCGAGCCCCCGGCGGGAGTGGACGGCCGCGACTATGCGCTCAATTTCCCGGCGCGATGAGATGAGCCTCGCTGAACCCGCGGCTCTCCCGGTCGCGACTTCGGCGGCACCGCGCCTGCACGTTCTGAAGCGGTTTTCGAGCCGCTTCAAAGCCTCGTTGCCCGCCTATCTGCTGCTGTTGCCCTCGCTGGTCTTCCTCGCGCTGTTCACCTATGGCGCGATGGGACGCGTCATCATCGACGCGCTCTATCAGCGTGCCACGCCGAAGGCGCCGGTCCGGTTCGTCGGCCTCGACAATATCGCCGCTGTGCTGGCCGACCCCGCCTTCACCGGCGCGGTCGTGAACAACCTCGTCTACGCCGTCGGCACCGCGATCCCCAGCATCGGACTTGCCCTATTGTTCGCGCTGGCGCTGGCTCGCACCAGCGCCGTGAGCAGCGCGTTGCGCGCAGCGCTGTTCCTGCCGGTGCTGATCCCGATGGTCGCGGCGTCCGCGCTGTTCCTGTTCATCTTCCTGCCCAATGTCGGGCTGCTCGACTACTACATCGGCCGGCTGCTTCCGGTGCTGCCGAACTGGCTCGGCGATTCCGACATCGCGCTTTACGCGATCATGGTCATCACGATCTGGAAGAACGCCGGCTATTACATGCTGTTCTTCCTCGCCGGCCTCCAGTCTGTGCCCGAAGACGTGATGGAGGCCGCCCATCTCGACGGCGCGGGCCCATGGCAGCGCATGCGCCACATCATCCTGCCCGAACTCAAGCCCACCTTCCTGTTCGTTATCGTGATCGCCACGCTCAATGCGGTGACGCAGGTCGACCACGTCTTCGTCATGACCAAGGGCGGGCCGTCCAACTCGACCAATCTCGTGCTGTTCTACATCTACCAGCAGGCGGTCGAGCACTACGACATCGGCAAGGCCTCGGCGGCGACGCTACTGACGCTCGCCGCGCTGATGGGCCTCACCGCGCTCTCCTTCCGCACCATGGCGAACCGGGAGGGCGGGCGATGACGCTGATCGACTGGCTGCTCAAGGACGCTCCGCTCGCGACCCGCCGCGAGATCACACCAAAGCTCGGCTTTCTGCTGACCGTGCTGCTCGCGATCGTCTGGCTGATCCCGTTCCTGTGGATGGGTGTGGCGACACTTCGCCCGGCCTCCGAGGGCATCAACCTCATGGCCGAGCTGATGCCGAGCCTGAAGCCGACGCTCGACAATGTCAGGGACGCCTGGGAGATCGGCGATTTCCCACGCTACGCCCTCAACACCACGATCATCTGCACCGGTATCCTCTTGGTGCAGTTCTTCACGATCACGTTGGCGGGCTTTGCCTTTGCGCGGCTCGACTTCGCCGGGAAGTCGTTGATCTTCTACCTGTTCCTGATGCAGCTGATGCTGGTGCCGGTGCTGCTGATCGTGCCGAACCTGCGCATCATCGCGCAGTTCGGTCTCTACGATACGCTTGCCGGCGTGATGATGCCGTTCTTCGCGTCCGCGTTTGGCACGTTCCTGATGCGCCAGGCCTTCGAGGCCATTCCCACGGAGCTCGAGGACGCGGCCCTGATCGACGGCGCCGGTCTCTTTCAGCGCATCCGCCACATCTATGTGCCGCTGTCGATGCCGAGCTTTTCCGCCTTCGCGATCATCTCGGTGACCAGCCACTGGAACGACTTCCTGTGGCCGCTGATGGTGATCAATTCGCCGGACAAGCGGCCGCTTACCGTCGGGCTCTCGGTGTTCACCGCGACCGCGGAGGGCACGCAGGCCTGGGGCACCATCGCCGCCGGCACGCTGATGGTGATCGCGCCGCTGCTCATCACCTTCCTGATCTTCCAGAAGCGATTCATCAGTTCTTTCGTCACCTCAGGCATCAAATAGGAGATTCTTCGATGCTGTTTACCCGCAGGCTCATGCTTGGCCTCGCCATGGCTGGCACTATGGCAGGCGCCCTCGCCGTCCCGGCAATGGCCGAAGGCCCGACCGAGATCGACCTGTTCTTCCCCGTCCCCGTCGACGGCAAGCTCGCCCGCGACATGGGCACCCTGATCAAGGAGTTCAACGAGACCCATCCCGCGATCAAGGCCACCGCCGTCTACACCGGCTCCTATGACGACACGCTGATCAAGACGCGCGCCTCGATCAAGGCCGGCAAGCCGCCGGCTGCCGTGATCATGTCGGCGAACTTCCTGCTCGACATGCAGATCGAGAACGAGCTCACCAATCTCGATCCCCTGATCGCCGCCGACGGCACCACCAAGGACCAGTTCCTCGGCCAGTTCTTCCCGGCACTCCAGGGCAACGCGGTGATCAACCGCTCGGTCTACGGCGTGCCCTTCCACAATTCGACGCCGCTGCTCTACATCAACGCCGACAAGGCCAAGGAAGCCGGCCTCGATCCGAACAAGCCGCCGCAGACCTGGGCCGAGCTCACCGACTGGGCCAAGAAGCTCACCAAGCGCGAGGGCGACAAGGTGACCCAATGGGGCATCGCGATCCCCTGCGCCTACGACTATTGCGGCTGGATGATGGAAACGCTCACCATGACCAATGGCGGGCGCTACTACAACGAGGAGTTCGGCGGCGAGGTCTATTACGACACGCCCTCGATGCTCGGTGCGCTGACCTGGTGGAACGACCTCGTCACCAAGCACAAGGTGCATGCGCCCGGCGCCACGCCCGGTCCGGCCGTCAGCACCTCCTTCATCTCCGGCAATGCCGCGATGATGATGCTGTCGACGGGCTCGCTGACCTATGTGCGCGACAACGCCAAGTTCGCCTACAAGGTCGCGTTCATCCCGCGCAACGTCCGCAACGCCGTGCCGATCGGCGGCGCCTCGCTGATCGTTCCGGCCGGCCTCGAAGCCGACAAGCAGAAGGCCGCCTGGACCCTGATCAAGTGGATGACCTCGCCCGAGAAGAGCGCCTGGTGGAGCCGCGCCACCGGCTATTTCGCGCCCAACATGGCCGCCTACAAGACGCCTGACATGGTCGACTTCCTCAACAAGAACCCGGACGCCAAGACCGCCGTCGAGCAGCTCGACGTCGCAAAGCCCTGGTTCGCGACCTACAAGACCGTGCCGGTGCGCAAGACACTGGAGGACGAGGTCATGCTGGTCCTCAACGGCAAGAAGCAGCCGAAGGAGGCCCTCGCCGCCGCCCAGAAGGCCGCCGACGAGCTGCTCAAGCCATACAATGCGGAGACCTCGCTGAAGCTGCCGTAAGGAAGCCTTGTAGGGTGGATTAGCCCGCGGCTGCGCGAAGCGCATCCGCGGGCGTAATCCACCGCTTCTGCCTCCGCGGATATGGACAGTGGTGGGTTACGCCGAGCGAACTGGGCTTCGCGCAGTCGCAGGGCTAACCCACCCTACGGGTTACTCAGATCGTCACCACGATCTTGCCGAATTGTGTGTTCGACTCCAGGAAGCGATGCGCCTCGACGATGTCGTCAAACCGGAATGTCCTGGCGATGACCGGCTTCAACGTGCCGTCCGACAGCCCGTCGAGAATGAAGGCCTTTGCCTTCGCAAGGCGCGCGGGATCGCGGATGATCTCGTGCACGAGGTAGCCGCGCAGCGTCAGGCTCTTGGTGAGCACGTTGACGAGCGGAAACGGGGTCGGCTCGGGGCTCAACCCGCCATATTCGATCAGGATGCCGCCCGGCGACATCGCCGCGGTCAGCGGCTCGAACACCGGTCCGCCAACTGCTTCAAGCACCACGCGGACACCGCTTGAACCGGCGATCTCCGCCAGCCGCGCTCGGATGTCCTCTTCATCCGAGGCGATGACGTGGGCGGCACCAGCATCGAGCAATGCGCGCCGCTTGGTCGAGGTCCGCGTCAGGGCGACAGGAACAGCGCCAATCCGGTTTGCGATCTGAATCGCCGCAAGCCCGACGCTGCTCGATGCCGCCGTGATGGCGACGACGTCTCCTCGCCGAAGTCCGGCGATATCGACCAGTGCCCCGTAGGCCGTCAGATATTGCATCCAAAATGCGGCCGCCACCTCGAAGCCAAGCTCGGGCGGATGCTTCACGACGAGCTCGGCCGGAAACGCCGCGAGCTCGGCATAGGCCGGCCATCGCACCATCGACAGCGGCGGCACGATGCTGACGGCCTCGCCCGGCGAAAAGCCGCCCACGTCTTCGCCGATCGCCTCGACGATGCCGGCAGCCTCAAGACCCAGGCCGGAGGGAAATATCGCGGCCTCGATATAGGTGCCCCTCCTCAACAGGGCTTCCGCACGGTTGAGGCCGAGCGCCTTGACCCGGATCTGCACCTCGCCCCTTCCCGGCGGTGCGACGTCGATGGTCTCGATGCGCAGCACTTCGGGACCGCCATATCTATGGAAACGAACGACGCGCGTCATGGAAAACTCCAAAACAATTGAACTGAATGGAGCTATGCCGATCCCGGAGAAGCGGATAAATCGCCGAGGCGAGCGAACAGTCGAAACCAGGAGTTTTTAATGATGGACCGCCTGACCAGCATGGCCGTGTTCGTCAAGGCCGTCGATCTCGGCTCGTTCGCGGCCGCGGCCGACGCCTTCGAGATGTCGGGGCCGATGGTCGGCAAGCATGTGCGTTTCCTCGAGGAGCGCCTCGGCGTCCGCCTCCTCAACCGCACCACGCGGCGTCAGAGCCTGACCGAGGCCGGACAGGCCTATTACGAGCGCTGCCGAGCCGTGCTCAGCGAGGCCGACGCCGCTGACGCCGTCATTGCCGACGAGCTGTCAGAGCCGCGCGGCAGGCTGCGCGTCACCATGCCTGCTCTGCTGGGACGGCACTGCGTCGCTCCCTTGCTGATGAAGCTCGCACGGAAATATCCGCGTCTGGAGCTCGATCTCTCCTTCGGCGATCCGATCGCGAACATCGTCGAGGCCGGCTATGACCTTGCGATCCGGACCGGTGACCTCGACGACCAATCCGGCCTGATCGCGCGGCGCATCGCAAGCCAGCGCATGGTGGTGTGCGGCGCGCGGTCGTATCTGCGCGCCAACGGCAAGCCGAAATCGATCGACGATCTCGCCGCGCACCAGGCGATCATCTATCGCCGCTCCGGGCGTGTCCGGCCGTGGCTGTTTCCGCAAGCAGACCAGCCGCCGCGCGAGATCATGCCGACTGGCAGGCTGAGGCTCGATGATTTGGAGGCAATCGCCGATGCCGCCGCGCAGGGCATGGGATTGGCCTGGCTGCCCTACTGGCTGGTCCGCGAACGCCTCAACGCCGGAGCGCTGGTCGGTCTCTTCGCGGGGCAGCCCGAATTCCTCTACGACTGCCACGCGCTGTGGCCGCGTTCGCCCCGGATGCCGCCGAAAGTTCGCGCGGCTGTGGACAGCCTCGCTGCCGCCTTGCCGAAGCTGATGACGTGATGGCGGAGCCCAGCCCCCGTTAACCCGGCGTCCACCATTCCGCCTGCCGTGCGGCCGGTAACCACGAGAATTAACAGACCCTCAACGCACGCCCGACAAGTCTAACGGTCTTTCGGGGGGATTTTGCCGTGGATCTGTTGGTTTTCGAGTTCCTGGGACTGGCGCTGGTCGCCATGTGCGTAGTCGTGGTGGCGCTGCCTTGCGCCCGCAAATCCTCGAACCGGGTCCGCTACGAATAGGAATTTCGTCGGAAACAGGCGATTCCGGCCCGATGCAAGGCTCGAATTCGCTTAGAGCCCCTTGACATCACAGCGCTTTCGGCAGAACGGCTGATATCAAGTGTCATGGGCCGTTCATGGATTTGATTACCACCACCGCTGACCTCGCGGCTGCCTGCAGCCGGTTGGCCAAGCACCCCGTCATTACAGTCGATACCGAGTTCCTGCGCGAAACCACCTATTACCCGCTGTTGTGCGTGGTGCAGATGGCCAGCCCCGAGGAAGCGATCGTCATCGACACCCTGGCCGAGGGCATCGACCTCAAGCCGTTCTTCGAGCTGATGGGCAACGAGGGCGTGCTGAAGGTGTTCCACGCCGCCCGCCAGGACATCGAGATCATCTGGCATCAGGCCAACATCATCCCGCACCCGGTGTTCGACACCCAGGTCGCCGCCATGGTGCTCGGCTATGGCGACAGCATCGCCTACGACCAGCTGGTCGAGAAGGTCACCGGCCACCGGCCGGACAAGACCCACCGTTTCACCGATTGGTCGCGCCGGCCGTTGACCAAGGAGCAGATGCACTACGCGGTATCCGACGTCACCCATCTGCGCGACGTCTTCGCAGCGCTCGACGCCGACCTCAAGAAGCGGCGCCGCAGCGAATGGGTCTCGATCGAGATGGAGGTCCTGACCTCGCCCAAGACCTACGACTTCCACCCCGAGCGCGCCTGGGAGCGGCTGAAGACGCGGGTGCGCAAGCCCAAGGACCTCGCCGTCCTGATGGAGGTCGCGGCCTGGCGCGAGCAGGAGGCGCAGAGCCGCGACGTGCCGCGCGGCCGCGTGCTGCGCGACGAGGCCATCAGCGATATCGCGACCCACGCCCCGAACACGGTCGAGAAGCTCGCGCATCTGCGCTCGGTGCCGAAGGGCTTTGAGAAGTCCAAATGGGGCGCGGACATCATCGCCGCGGTCGAGCGCGGGCTGGCGCGGGACTTGTCGACGCTGCCGAAGCTGGAGAAGCCGCGCAACAATTCCAACGGCGCGGCCATCGTCGAGCTGCTCAAGGTGCTGCTGCGGATGACGGCGGAACGCCATGCGGTCGCCAGCAAGGTGATCGCGACCGTCGACGATCTCGAAGAGATCGCAGCCGACGACGAGGCCGACGTGCCGGCGCTACGCGGCTGGCGCCGCGAGCTGTTCGGCGACGCCGCCCTGAAACTCAAGCGCGGCGAGCTGGCGCTGGCGATCGAAAAAGGCCGGGTGATCGGGGTGCAGCGGGCGTAGGGGGCCAGATCCTTCCCCGCGGTCGTCCTGGCGAAAGCCAGGACCCATTACCCTTGGGAGGAATTTGGCGAAGACTCGCCGTTCGGTACTCCTACCACGCTCAATCGATAGATCACGCGGTATGGGTCCTGGCTTTCGCCAGGACGACACCGAAGTTGTGGCGGACTGCTCCGCTCGCAATGACAGTCCGGCTTACGCCGGCGTCAGCTTGGCCACGTCGCCCTTCATGTCCTCCAGCACGCCCGAGATCGCGGCGACCAGTTCGTCGATCTGGCCCTTGGTGACGATCAGCGGCGGGCAGATGGCGATGGCATCCAGCATGTTGCGCGAGATCACGCCGCGCTCCTGGAGCATGCGGCTGGCGATGCCGCCGACGCCACCGGGTGTCGTTGCCGCCGTCTTGCGCTGCTTGTCGAGCACCAGCTCGATCGCCGCGATCATGCCGACGCCGCGGACCTCGCCGACCAGCGGGTGGCTGGTGAGCTCGCGCAGTCTGCCTTGCATATAGGCACCGAGCTCGGCGGCATGCGCCACCAGTCCGCGCTCCTCGATGATCTTGAGGTTCTCCAGCGCAATCGCCGAGCCGACCGGATGGCCGCCCGCGGTAAAGCCGTGGCCGAGCACGCCGATCTTGTTGCTCTCGTCCGCGATCGGCTCGAACATGCGGTCGTTCAGGATGATCGCCGACAGCGGGAAATAGCTCGACGTGATCTGCTTGGAGACCACGATCGCATCCGGCTTGATGCCATAGGTCTCGCAGCCGAACATCTTGCCGGTGCGGCCGAAGCCGCAGATCACCTCGTCGGCGATCAGCAGGATGTCGTACTTGTTCAAGACCTGCTGGATCTTGTCCCAATAGGTCGCCGGCGGCACGATGACGCCGCCCGCGCCCATCACCGGCTCGCCGAAGAAGGCGGCAATCGTGTCCGGTCCCTCCTTCTGGATCAGCGCGTCGAGCTCCTCGGCCCGCCGCGTCGCGAACGCTTCCTCGCTCTCACCCGGCGCGCCGTCCTTGTAGAAATGCGGCGAGCCCGTGTGCAGGATGTTCGGCAGCGGCAGGTCGAACGAGCGGTGGTTGTTCGGCAGGCCGGTGAGGCTCGCCGACGCGATGGTGACGCCGTGATAGGCGCGCATGCGGCTGATCACCTTCTTGCGCTGCGGCTGGCCGAGCGCGTTGGAGCGATAGGCGATCAGCTTCAGGACGGTGTCGTTGGCCTCCGAGCCGGAATTGGTGAAGAACACCTTGCTCATCGGCACCGGCGCGAGCGCCACCAGCTTCTCGGCGAGATCGATCGAGGGACCGTGCGATTTGGCGGAGAACGTGTGGTAGAACGGCAGCGCCAGCATCTGCTTGTGCGCGGCGTCGACCAGCCGCTTCTCGTTGAAGCCGAGCCCGACGCTCCACAAGCCAGCCATCGCCTCGAAATAGCGCTTGCCCGACGCATCGAAGACATAAGGCCCCTCGCCGCGCTCGATCACCAGCGGACCGGCCTGCTGATGGGTGCGCGCATTGGTGTAGGGATGGAGCTGGTAGGCCACATCCCGGGCCTCTTGCGAATTGGGCAGCATGGACATTTGCGAGGATCCTTAAAAGTCGTCACTTGGCCGGCGTGATCACTTGGCTATTGCGAGAGTAGACAACTTGCAACGCCAATTCGTCGGCAGCAAACGCCCAGCAGCGTTGCGCAAAGCGGCAGACGTGAGACCGGGATCAGGCCGCGCCGTCGTCATCCTCGCCGCCGGCGGCGTCGGCGGCCTCCCTCACCTCGACCAGCGCCATCGCGAGCAGATAGACGGTCGTGGGCAGGCCGGCACGGCGCGCCCTCTCGAGGGCGTGCGACAGCTCGGCCGCCAGCTCCTTCAGCTCTTCTCCCCGTGACAATGTCCCACCTATCCATCCGCCGATCGCGTCCGCCTACACCGCGACGGCGCCGCTGGTTTTGATCAGTTCGGCGCTGGAATGAAGTGTAGCAAAATTGCCGATGACATTCACCACTGCCTGCTTGTAGGCGGCCGCATCGTCCGCACCGGGTTGCCGGCACGCCACGGCGTCGCCGACCACCTGGTAGCGATGGCTGCGGTGAAACCCCTCGACAACCGTGGCCAGGATGGTCTCGTCCAGGGAAAAGCCCGTCAGCACGCAACGCACATTGCGGATATTGGACATGTAGTCCTGGAATCGCGACGAACTGTAGGCCGACGGCAGCGGATGCTCGAACGTCATCTCCCCCGGCCGCGGCTTCGCCTCGGGAATCCAATCGGTCAGCCTGGATGCCGGATTGAACCACGCCGCCTGGGCGATGCGCTTCAAATGCATCACCGGCCAGAGATTGTGGCGCCATAGCGCCAGCAGTTCCAGGCAGCGCGAGGTGGCGGCGTCGCCGTCGAGGATGACGTGGCGACGCCCCTGGGTCAGATATTCGACCTGGAGATCCGCGCAGACCAGGATTGGCGGATCGTCGTGAAGAGAGACCAGCATTGTCTTGCGCGTGGCTGCACCAGTTTCAACGGCCGGCGAGCGCGACGTCCCGCAACGGCGACGTCACGGGCCGCCCCGCCGAGGCATCGAGCACTCCCGGCCGGTCCCAATCGCCCTCGGGGCGGATGATCACATAGGGATCGCTGTCCAGCGTGATCGCGTCCGGTCCCGGCTCGATTTCCAGCACCATCTCCGTATAGGAGAAATCGGAGAAGGTGATCTTGCGGTTGTGGCCGAGCGGCTTGGCGCCGAAATGGGCCCAGAAGTCGACCAGCCGGTCCTGGGCCTGGCCGTAGATCTTGCGGAACCCCTTGCGCTTAACATAGTCGACGCTCGCCTGGACCAGCTTGAACGAGACGCGCGAGCGCCGATATTGATGGCGCACCGCGAGCCGCTCGACCTTGGCGAATTCGCCGAAGAAGCGTACCCGCAGGCAGCCCGCAGGCTCGTTGCCGACGAAGCCGATGAAGTGCGCGGCCACCATGTCGTTGCCGTCGAACTCCTCCTCGAACGGACAGTCCTGCTCGGCGAGATAGACCGCGGCGCGGATCGCGGTGATGAGCATGAGATCGTTGGGATCACGCGCGAGCCTGATGGTGATGGCGCGGGAGTCCGGCTTGGCGAGAGGAATCCTAGTGCCGTGCATCTGCAAAACTCCTTGCTTGGATGATCGAGCCGGGCATGCGCATCGGCCGCCGGTTCCATGGCCGCTCGTAACACCAGAGGTCGGGTTGGAAGCTCGGGATGGGTTCGAAGCCGGTCGCCCTCATGATGTCGCGTCCGGCTGCGGTCGAAGGCTGCGCATAGCAATCAGCGGCGCGAAACCGCTCCTGGCGCAGATGGGCAGCCGCCTTGCCGAGTCCGGCGATGCCGCGTCCCGTCGCCGCGATCGCCCAGATGTAGACCGCGGCAACCTCCTCCCTGGCGGTAGCGAGATAGCGCGTCTCGGGCGCGGTCAGGCAGATCTCGTCGAGCAGCAGCGCATCATGTCCGCGATCGCTCAGAAACAGGAAGGCCATGCCGCCGAGCAGATCGCCCGTCCGGCTGAAGGTCAGGATGCTCTGGGGATCGAAGGTGAAATATCTTGCAAGCTCCGCCGTCTCGAGCCGCACGCCCGGCACCAGGCGGCGCGCCATGTCGGAAAGCGCGGCAATTTCGGAAATCTTTGCGCAACGGACGTCGATGTCCGGGCTGAGCGGCAGCGCGTCGAAATCATGCCTTGCGGCAAACCGGCCCCTTTCCATACCCATGTCGCCCCTCTATCGTTCGGCGCTTCGTGCCCCGCTTTGATGATGAGCCTAGCGTCTGGGGATCAAGAGTATGCAGCAACTATTGCACCGGGGTGCTGCGATGACGCAGCACCGTGAAGAAGCCCTGGACGCATCCTGGGACGATTTGAAGCTGTTTTTAGCTTGCGCAAAATATAAAAGTTTCCGCAACGCCGCCGAGGAGCTCGGGCTCACCAGCACGACTCTGATGCGCCGGGTCGACCGGCTCGAAGAGAGCATCGGCTGCAAGCTGTTCCTGCGCGACCAGAGCGGGCTCACGCTCAGCGACGAAGGCATCGCGATGATTGCCGACGTCTCGCACATGGAGCGTCACGCCTTCAACGTATTCCGGCGTGCCTCTCGCTCCTCGAACGATACGTCCGGCACCGTGCGCGTCGCGGTGACGGAAGGTCCCGGCAATTTCTGGATCCTGCCGCGACTGATCGACTTCCAGAAGACCTACCGCAAGATCGCCGTCGATCTGCGCTGTGCCATGGAGCAGGCCGACGTTGCGCGTCTGGAATCCGATATCGCCATCCAGCTCGAGCCGCCGACCAATCCAGATCTCATCGTCACCAAGCTCGGCCGGCTGCACATCTATCCCTTCGTCTCCCGGGAGTACGAGACCCTCTACGGCGTGCCGTCGACGCTGGCCGAGTTGAAGAACCATCGCATCGTCAAGCAGAGCGCGCCACAGGTCGACGACAGCGCCTATGCGCGCGTGCTCGGGTTGAAGTCGCTGGAGGGCATCGTCGGGATCAAGACCAATTCCTCGGTCGGCGTGCTCTATGCAGTGGAGCGCGGCGCCGGGATCGGCTTCCTGCCGACGGTGTCGATCGCCCTCGGCGCCTCGCTCGTCGCCGTCGATCTCGGCGTGAGCCACCACGCCGATCTCTGGCTCACCTATCACAAGGAGTTTCGTGCCTCCGAGCGGCACAAGATCGTGGTCGAGTGGCTGAAGAAGATCTTCGATCCCAAGACCTATCCCTGCTTCCGCGACGAGTTCATCCATCCGAACGCGCTGGTGCCGATGATGACGGCCGCGCGCGATGGCTTTGGCCTGACCGGCTATGTCGCGGCGACGCCGATGTAGGCGCAGGCGGACCTTGCCTCACCACCGGTATTCGAAACCGACCGTGCCCTGGTGCGACGTGAGCTCATTGCGGAACTTGCCGTCGTAATTGATGTAGAGCCGCGCGGTGTTGGTCAGGCTGAGCGAGGCCGAGGCGCCGGCATCCATGCCGTAGCGGCTCTCGCCGATGCCGGGCACGATGATGCTTTCCGTCCCCAGGCTGACCTGGATCGAGCCCAGGTTCTGATAGAAATTGTCGACGAACTTGCCATAGGCCGACAGGTCCAGAATTTTCTGGTCGAAGATGAAGTAGCGCCCGATCTCGGCCCCGATCATGACGCGCGCGCGCGAGAGCGCCGTCGAGCCGACGTTCAACGGATCAAGTCCGCCGGCCTCCTGGAACGCCGCGCTGGTGGCGCGGACATATTCGAGCGCACCCTTGGGCACGACGCGCATCTGATCCTGGGTCCAGTAATAGCTGATCTCGGTCAGCGCGCCGTCGACCGACGCGCGATAGCCCGCCGTCGCCAGGCCAAAGCCGGTGTCCCGGCTGGAACGGACCTTGCCGAAACCGTGCACCACCGCGAAAGCCCAGGTCCACGGGCCCTTGTCGACCGAGCCACTGAAGCCGAGCTGGGTCAGGTCGAGCGTTGCCGACTGGAGCGCGAGCGGCACGTCGATGTCGGTGTGGCTCTGGTCGACGGAGAAGCCGATGTTGACGCCCGGCGCAAGCCGCGCACCGAAGCCGCCAACGCCGCCAACGGTCTTGCGCGTGTCGCCGACGAAATCGCCCTGCGCATCGGTCCGGACCGAGATGCCATAACCCTCGAACCAGGTGCGGTAGCGCGGGTCCTGCGTGCTCTCGGACGCGCCGCCACCGCCGGGATTGGTCCGCAGCGATCGGTCGATGCCGCCCGAGGCCCGGTTGCCGAGCCGCTCCAGGAAGTTCGATCCGAGATCGAGCGTGGTCGCACTCGGCACCGGAATCGGAGTCGGTGACGGTATTGGCGTGGGTGTCGGCGTGGGCGTCGGGCTCTGCGCAAAGCCTGGCGTGGCCGCCGACATCATCGCGACGAACGCAACAGCCATCGCAATCGCGACCCGGCGGACGCGGTCCAACCCGGTCGTCTGCCGTGTCCCGGAGGGCTGCGATGGGCAGCTCATGACCACAAATCCCGAAGCAAAATGGCGGCCCGCAAAAATGCAACACGACCGGCGCACGCGTGCGGCGATTTGTGCTGAACTGCCACGGAGGGTCAACCGTTTGGCCCCCCATGGCCGAGGCGATTGCCCCTGATTGTGGTTCTACGGCCACAGGTCGCAAATTGTCGTCGCATTCGGCCGGGCCCGGTCTTGAAATTCGCGCATGGCTTGCTAACGCGCGATTTTCGTGTTGCAATATCAGACACAATCGGAATTGGCGCTCGGCTGTGCGTTTCGCGACATTGAGATTCAAGACTCGAACAGACTTCCGGAAGCCCGTTTGTGGCGTGGCACGCGTAAAGCGGCCGCGTCTTTTTTATATCTAGCGGAGGAGACTGAGGATGCCGCAAAAGGGCACCGTCAAATGGTTCAACCCGACCAAGGGCTATGGGTTCATCAAGCCGAACGGCAGTGACAAGGACGTGTTCGTCCACATCTCCGCCGTTGAGCGTGCCGGACTCTCCACCCTGAACGAAAACCAGGTGGTTGAATACGACCTCGTGGAAAACCGCGGCAAAGCATCCGCGGAAAACCTCAAGGTCTCCTGATTTCTCTCAAGCCTACGCGCGAGAGATCATGACGTTGCCCCCGGCTCTGCCGGGGGTTTTTTGTTTGTAGCGATGACCTTGTTTGCAACGATAACGATAAAGAAAAGCGCGAGCGCAATCGCGCTTCAGCTCGCCACCACCGGCGCAACCAGAAAATTCTCCGACGCCGCGCTGCCCGCCGTCTTGCAGATATCGCCTTCGATCCGGACCTTGCCGGTTGCGAGCAGCCGTAGCGCTTCGGGATAGATGCGGTGCTCGACTTCCAGGATCCGCTCCGACAGCGTGGCGCCGGTATCGTTGTCGCTGACGGGGACCGCACCCTGCATCACGATCGGGCCGGCATCGGTCTCGGGGATGACGAAGTGCACCGTCGCACCGGACAGTTTGACGCCGGCACGCAAGGCCTGGCCGTGCGGGTCGAGGCCGGGGAACGACGGCAGCAGCGAGGGATGGATGTTGAGCATCCGCCCGTACCAGGCCCTGGTGAATTCGGCTGTGAACAGGCGCATGAAGCCACCCAGGCAGATCAGCTCGATTCCGTGCTGATCGAGCGCGGCTTGCAGCACCGCCTCGAACCCGGCGCGGTCCTTGCCGAACGGCTTGCTCTCGATCACCAGCGTCTTCACGCCGCTCGCCTTGGCCCTTTCGAGCCCCAGCGCATCGGCCTTGTTGGAGATGACGAGCGAAATCTCGGCCGGAAAATCCGGCGCGGCCGCGGCCTTGATCAGCGCGGCCATGTTGGAGCCCCGCCCCGAGATCAGGATGGCGACACGGCGCTTCATGGTGCTCACAGCGCCAGATCGAGGTGGCCGTTATAGACGACGCGGTGCTCGCCCTCAGCCGGGATCACCGTGCCCAGCTGCGCCACGGTTTCACCTGCGTCGGTCAAGACCCGCACGACCTCGTCGACCTTGTCCGGCTCGACGATCGCGATCATGCCGATGCCGCAGTTGAAGGTGCGCAGCATTTCCAGCTCGGCGATGCCGGCTTGCGCGGCCAGCCATTTGAACACCGGGAGCACCGGCAGACGCGCGAGATCGATGCCGACGCCGAGGTGCTTCGGCAGCACGCGCGGAATGTTGTCGGTGAAGCCGCCACCGGTGATGTGGGCAAGGCCCTTCACGGCACCGGTCTCCCGGATCGCGCGCAGGCACGATTTGACGTAGAGCTTGGTCGGCGTCAGCAGCGCGCCGCCGAGCGTCATCACCGGCGCGAACGGCGCCTGCGCGGCGAAGCCAAGGCCGGACTGCTCGACGATCTTGCGCACCAGCGAGAAACCGTTGGAATGCACGCCGGAGGACGCGAGCCCGATCACGGCATCGCCCGCGGCGATGTCCTTGCGGGGCAGCAACGTGCCCCGCTCCGCGGCGCCGACGGCAAAGCCGCCGAGGTCGTAATCGCCATCCTTGTAGAGGCCCGGCATCTCGGCGGTCTCGCCGCCGATCAGGGCGCAGCCGGATTCGCGGCAGCCCTCGGCGACACCCGCGACGATCGCCGCGGTCGCCTCGGGATCGAGCTTGCCGCAGGCGAAATAATCGAGGAAGAACAGCGGCTCGGCGCCCTGCACCACGAGGTCGTTGACCGACATGGCGACGAGATCGATGCCGATCCCGCCGTGCAGGCCGGTCTCGATGGCGATCTTCACCTTGGTGCCGACGCCGTCGGTGGCGGCGACCAGGACAGGGTCCTTGAAACCGGCCGCCTTGAGGTCGAACAGGCCGCCGAAACCGCCGATTTCGGCGTCGGCGCCGGGCCGTGCGGTGGCGCGCACCATCGGCTTGATCAGGTCGACCAGGCGGTTGCCCGCGTCGATATCGACGCCTGAATCGGCGTAAGTGAGGCCGTTTTTGCGGTCGGTCATGCCCGATTTCCAGTGGGTTTGCGGCTGGTTACGTCGAATTCCGGGGACACGCAATGGCTCGCATGGCGCCTCGCGCAGTACTATGTAGAGATATCAACCGGTTCAGCCTTCAAACGGGCCGGATTCGAGGTCAGGCCGGGTGCCGGGAAGCGCCGCGTGAGTATTCCGAATATCATTACCCTGGGCCGCATCATGCTGGTCCCGATCATTGTCTGGGCCATCGTGTCGAGCCAAATGGAGGTGGCGTTTGCCGTCTTCCTGATCGCCGGCATCAGCGACGCCGTGGACGGCTTCCTCGCCAAGCGCTTCAACATGACCAGCGAGCTCGGGGCCCTGCTCGACCCGCTCGCCGACAAGGCGCTGCTGGTCTCGATCTACCTGGCGCTCGGCATCTGGGGCGACATCCCGCGCTGGATCGTGATCCTGGTGGTCTCGCGCGACATCATGATCGTCGCTGCCGTGATCGTATCCTGGCTGTTCGACAAGCCGGTCGAGATGAAGCCGTCGAAGGTGTCCAAGCTGAACACCGCGGCCCAGGTGTCCTACGCGGCCCTGGTGCTGGCCGCGCTTGCCTTCGGCTTCAAGCCGGCGCCCTATGATATGATCCTGATGGGCCTCGTCACGATCTTCACGCTCTCCTCCGTCTCGCTCTATCTCGTCGAGTGGCTGCGGCACATGAGCACGATCGAGGTCAAGTGAGCGCGGAAATGGCCCCGCAAAAGGCCAACTCGGGCGCAATACGTCGAATCTTTCAAGCAAGGCCGGCCGTCCGGCATGGAGCAAAGCAAGCCGTGGCAGGCCGCGTTCATCCCCGACAATTGGCGTTTTCGCTTCCCCATGCGGAAAGCCTGAGCCGGGACAATTTCCTCGAAGGCCCCGCCAGCGCCGCCGGTCTCGCCCTGATCGACAGCTGGCCGGAATGGCCGAACCGGATCATGTGGCTGGCCGGCCCTGAAGGGAGCGGCAAGAGCCATCTCGCCGCGATCTGGGCCGAGGACGCCGGCGCCCGCTCCACCACGGCCAATGCGCTGGCCCCCGCGACCGTCCCGGGCGCGCTTGCGACCGGCGCGCTGGTGGTCGAAGATCTCAAGGCAAAGGACTTTGACGAACGCGCCCTCTTCCACTTGATGAACCTCGCACGCGAAGACGGCGCCTACGTCCTCTTCACCGGCCGCGAGGTGCCGGCTGCGCTCGACATCGAGCTGCGCGACCTGCGCTCGCGGCTGCGTGCCGTCCCGGTGGTCTCGCTGCTACCGCCCGACGACCAGCTGTTCCGCGGCCTGATCGTCAAGTTCTGCACCGACCGCCAGCTCTCCGTCGACGAGAGCGTTGTCAGCTACCTCGTCACCCGCCTGGAGCGGTCCTCAGCCGCCGCCCGGCAGGCCGTCGAACGGCTCGACAGCGAGTCCCTGCGGCTCGGCCGCCCCGTCACCCGGGCGCTGGCCGCCGAGCTCTTGCGCGACGGCTGACCGCCCCCGCGATTCCCTAGGCCGCTTGACGCGGGGACGCGGCGGAACATCAATGTCATCGAAACGTCATCGCACTAACACATGCTCTCGCCGGTTTTGCGCATAAGTCGCAAGGTGAGACGAACAAGATGGACCGACTTCTGATGGACTCCGCGCAAGCCGTTGAAATTAAAGAAAAAATCCAGGAGCCCGAAGGTCAGCCGGCGATCGCTTCCAGCCCCGAGCGCTTCATCAACCGCGAACTGTCCTGGCTGCATTTCAACCGGCGCGTCCTGGAGGAAGCGGTCAATCCCAGCCACCCCGTGCTGGAGCGGGTGCGATTCCTGTCGATTTCGGCGAATAACCTCGACGAATTCTTCATGGTCCGCGTCGCCGGCATCAAGGCCCAGGTGCGCGAGGGCATTGCCGAGCGAAGCCCCGACGGTCTGACCCCGTCCGAGCAGCTTGCGCTGATCAACCGCACCGTGTCCCAGCTCGCTTCCGACCAGCAGGCGATCTGGCGCGACCTGCGCGGCTCGCTGGCCGATGTCGGCATCGTGCTGGTCGACGGCAAGGACGTCACCAAGGCGGAGCGGACCTGGATCGAGGACTACTTCCTCAACAACGTGTTCCCGCTGTTGACGCCGCTCGCGATCGACCCGGCCCACCCCTTCCCCTTCATCCCAAGCCTCGGCTTCACCATCGCGCTCCAACTCACGCGCGCCGCCGACGGCAAGCAGATGAACGCGCTGATCCGCATGCCCGGCAAGATCGACCGCTTCATCCGCATGCCCAGCGAGGGCACGGTGCGGCTGATCACCCTGGAGCAGGCGACCGCCCTGTTCATCAACCGCCTGTTCCCCGGCTACAACCTGCACGGCCATGGCGCCTTCCGCATCATCCGCGACTCCGAGCTCGAAATCGAGGAAGAGGCCGAAGACCTCGTCCGCCTGTTCGAGACCGCGCTGAAGCGGCGCCGCCGCGGCTCGGTGATCCGGCTCGAGATCGACGCCAAGATGCCGGAGCAACTGCGCAGCTTCGTGCAGCACGCGCTGTCGGCCGCCGACGACGAGGTGTTCCTGGTCGACGGCGTGCTCGCCATGAACGAGCTCTCCCAGCTCACCCGTCTCGATCGGCCCGACCTCGAATTCACGCCATACGTGCCGCGCCATCCCGAGCGCGTGCGCGAGCACGGCGGCGACATCTTCGCCGCGATCCGGCAGAAGGACCTGGTCGTCCACCACCCCTACGAATCCTTCGACGTGGTGGTGCAGTTCCTGCAGCAGGCCACGCGCGATCCCGACGTCGTCGCGATCAAGCAGACGCTCTACCGCACCTCCAACAACTCGCCGATCGTGCGTGCGCTTGCCGAAGCCGCCGAAGCCGGCAAGTCCGTCACCGCGCTGATCGAGCTGAAGGCGCGCTTCGACGAGGAGGCCAATATCCGTTGGGCGCGCGACCTCGAACGCGCCGGCGTGCAGGTCGTCTACGGCTTCCTCGAGCTCAAGACGCACGCAAAGCTCTCGATGGTGGTGCGCCGCGAGGGCGGCAGCCTCACCACCTATGTCCACACCGGCACCGGCAATTATCACCCGGTGACCGCGCGCATCTACACCGACCTGTCCTACTTCACCTCGGAGCCGACCATCGGCCGCGACGCCGCGCGCGTGTTCAACTTCATCACTGGCTACGCGGCGCCGAGCGATCTCGAAAAGATGGCGGTGTCGCCGCTGACGCTGCGCAAGCGCATCATCCAGCACATCCAGGGCGAGACCGAGCATGCGCGGCACGGCAAGCCGGGCGCGGTCTGGATGAAGATGAATGCGCTGGTCGACCCCGATATCATCGACGCGCTCTATGAAGCCTCGCAGGCCGGCGTCCAGATCGAGCTCGTGGTGCGCGGCATCTGCTGCCTGCGGCCCGGCATTCCGGGCCTGTCGGAGAACATCCGCGTCAAGTCGATCATCGGTCGCTTCCTGGAACACGGCCGAATCTACTGCTTCGGCATGGGTCAGGGCCTGCCCAGCGCGAAAGCGGCTGTGTATATCTCGTCCGCCGACATGATGCCGCGCAACCTCGACCGCCGCGTCGAGGTGCTGTGTCCGTTGCAAAATCCCACGGTGCATCAGCAGGTTCTCGAACAGATCATGGTCGCCAACCTGAAGGACAATGAGCAGAGCTGGCAATTGTTGCCGGACGGGTCCTCAACGCGTATGAAGACCGCGAAGGGCGAGGAGCCTTTCAACGTCCACAACTACTTCATGACAAATCCGAGTCTGTCTGGCCGTGGAAAGTCGCTCAAGGAATCCTCGCCGCGCCGTCTCACGCGCCGGAACGAACGCCATCAATCCTGATCGGGCGTTGACGTGACTCGGCCGCGCAAGCGCGGCACGAGCGTCGCAGTCATCGATATCGGTTCCAACTCGGTCCGCCTCGTCGTCTACGAGGCGCTGACGCGGAGCCTGATTCCGATCTTCAACGAGAAGACGCTGTGCGGCCTCGGACGTGAGGTGCAGAGCACGGGCCTGCTCGCGCCCGATGCGGTCGACAAGGCGCTGACCTCGCTCAAGCGCTTTCGCGCGCTGTGCCGGGTGATGCAGGTCGGACGCGTGTTCGCCATCGCCACTGCGGCGTGCCGCGACGCCTCCAACGGCCCCGACTTCATCGCCAAGGCCGAGCGCATCTGTGCCGTGAACATCGAGATCCTGTCCGGGCCGCGCGAGGCGCGGCTGTCGGCGCTCGGGGTGATCTCGGGCATCCACCATCCCGACGGCATCGTCGGCGATCTCGGCGGCGGCTCGCTCGAACTGATCGACGTGCGCAGGAACAGCGTGCGCAGCGGCGTGACGCTGCCGCTCGGCGGCCTCGCGCTCCAGGACCTCGCCCATAAATCGCTCAAGCGCGCCGACCGCATCGTCCGCGAGGCGCTCGACGAGGTGCCGCAGCTCAAGGCGGGCAGCGGCCGCACATTCTATGCGGTCGGCGGCACCTGGCGCGCGCTCGCACGCATCCACATCATCCAGAGCGGCTATCCGCTCCAGGTGATGCACGGCTATTCGATTTCGGCCGCCGAGGCGCTCGACTTCTCGCGTCGTCTCCGTCGTCTTGCGGCCGCCGGCATGCTGGCCGACATCGAGGTCGTCGCCGACGCGCGCCGCCCGCTCCTCACCTATGCCGCGCTGGTGCTCGAGCACATCATTCTCGTGGCCAAGCCGAAGACCATCGTGTTCTCGACCTTCGGCGTGCGCGAGGGCCTGCTGCACGAGAAGCTGTCGGAGACCGAGCGCAACAAGGACGGATTGATCTGCGCGGCCGAGGAGCTCAACCAGCTGCTGTCGCGCTCGGCGCGCCACGCCCGCGAGCTGATCGCCTGGACCGACCGCCTCGCCCGCGTGGTGAAGCTGCGCGAGACCCCGGAGGACCGCCGCTTGCGCCACGCCGCCTGCCTGCTCTCCGACATCGGCTGGCGCGTGCATCCCGACCATCGCGGCGAGCAGACGCTGAGCCTCGTCGTCAATGGCAATTTCGGCGCGATCACCCATACCGAGCGCGCCTTTGTCGGCCTGTCGGTGTTCTATCGCTATGCGGGCCTCAGCGAGGAAAACCAGCCGCCGGTCACCACGCAGGAGTTGCTGACGCCGGCGCAGCTCGAGCGCGCCCGTCTCCTGGGTGCGGCGTTCCGCGTCGCGCATCTGATCTCGGCGGCGCGCCCGGGCGTGCTGCCCGCCACGCATTTCCGCAGCCAGGGGCGCAAGCTGATGCTGGTGTTCGAGCACCGCCTCGGCGATCTCGTCGCCGACCGCGTCGGCAGCCGTTTCAAGCAGCTCGCCCGCCTGATCGGCCGCGCCGGCTCGATCGTGCGACGTTAGAAATTCACTCCGCCGAGACCTTGGCGTGGCGTTCGGAGGCCTCGAGCGCGGCGTTGCTCAGGCTGCGCCGGCGCCAGATATAGCCGGCGACCAGCACCACCACGACGCCGAGCAGCGCGCAGAGATATTCGCCGCCTCCGCCGCCATGGGTGAATTGCGGCGGGATGCGCAAGGCGGCGAGCATCGAATCCAGCGACGCGCCGAACGGGCCGTCGAACAGCGTGTGCAGCCTCGGCGCGATGCCGGGGTCGGTGGCGATCACTTCGCCCGAGATCCAGCCGAGCAGCGCCGCACCGGCCCAGACCAGGACCGGCAGTTTTGCAAGCAGCGCCATGATCAGCGCGGCGCCGGCGACGATCAGGGGCACGCTGATGGCAAGGCCGAGGATCAGCAGCGGCACGCTGCCATTGGCGGCGGCGGCCACCGCAATGACGTTGTCGAGACTCATGACGATGTCGGCGACCACGACGATCTGCACCGCCTGCCACAGATGCGAGGCCGACTCGACGCCCTCCTCGTCTTCCTGTTCGGGCACCAGGAGCTTCGCCGCGATCACGATCAGCGCGAGACCGCCGACCAGCTTCAGGTACGGCAGCTCCATCAGGCTCGCGACGATGCCGGTGAAGATGATCCGCAGCAGCACGGCTGCGCCGGCGCCGAAGATCATGCCCCACAGCCGGTGCCGCGGCTTGAGGCCGCGGCAGGCGAGCGCGATCACCAGCGCGTTGTCGCCGGAGAGCAGGATGTTGATCCAGATGATCTTGCCGACCGCGATCCAAAAGGTCGGTTCGGCCATTTCATTGCGGAACTGGGTGAAGAATGCCCCGATCGTGGCGGGATCGAAGATCTGCCAGAGCCAATTCACAATGCGTCCTTTCGCCCCGTCGATATTAACCTATCGGCTGATCAGCCGACGATCTCGTTGCCCGAGAAGAACTGCGCGATCTCGATCGCGGCGGTCTCCGGCGCATCCGAGCCGTGCGCGGAGTTCTCGCCGATCGACTTTGCGTAGAGCTTGCGGATGGTGCCTTCGGCCGCCTTGGACGGATCGGTCGCGCCCATCGCGTCGCGGTACTTGGCAACGGCATTCTCGCCTTCGAGCACCTGGACGACCACCGGGCCCGAGGTCATGAATTCGACGAGCTCACCGAAGAACGGCCGCGCCTTGTGGACGGCATAGAAGGTTTCGGCCTGTTCCTTGGTCATGCGGATGCGCTTCTGCGCGACGATGCGCAGGCCCGCCTTCTCGATCACGGCGTTAACCGCGCCGGTCAGGTTACGCGCGGTCGCATCGGGCTTGATGATCGAGAAAGTGCGTTCGATGGCCATGATCTTGTCCTTGAGGAGAAAGCGGTGGTTCGGAGTTGCGGGGCTTATATCGGCGCCTTCGCAATACGGCAAGCGACCGCCGGAACGGCCTCACAGACGCTTCGCCGCAGGGCCCGAGCTCGGGATTTTGCCCTGAATTACAACAATTTCACCCAGATGAACCCAAACTGAACCCGCTGTCAGGGTTTGGTTCAGCCGCGCCGGCGTAAGGTCGGGCCTATCGAAACGAAAGCCCGATCATGAGGCAGTCCGTTTCGGAGGCCTTTCCATCGACGCGCAGGCCCGCGCCGGCAGTACTGAGGAGATCACCATGTTGAGGAAACTTTCGCTTGCCGCAGTTGCCGCGGTCGCGCTGGGTGCCGCGCTGGCACCGACCTCCGCCTCCGCTCACTGGCATGGCGGCTGGGGCTGGCACGGCGGCGGCGGTGGCTGGCATCACGGCTGGGGTGGACCGCGCTTCTATGCCGGTGGCCCCGTCTCCTACGGCTATGGCGGCTGCTATGTGCGCCGGCTGGTCCCGACCCCCTGGGGACCCCGCTGGCGGCTGATCAACCGCTGCTACTGAGCCCGTCAGCACCTTAAGGACCTTCCAAGCACCTTCGAGGAGAAGCCCCGGCGCGCCCCCCGCCGGGGCTTTGCCTTGAGCGACGCGCGGCCTGCGTTACGAAATTCATACAATTTTTACTAGAAAGCCAGGCGGCTTGCGGCAGGTGCGAAACTATTTTGCGGTCAGGGACTTGGTAGGGTGTCGTTATACCAAACCAACGGAACCCTGCCATGACAGGCCTCTTCGCCGATGACAGCGAGCAGATTGACCGGCGGACCACCCGCTCGATTTGCGATGCCGTGGGCGAACGGCTTCAGCAAAGCATCCGCCCCGACCCCCGGCTCCCGACGCATCTCGAACAGCTCCTGAACGAGCTGAAGAAACGCGACCGCGAGGGCGGCCCGCACTGACGGATGGACGCGGAAAAACGGGTTGCGTTTGATCCCGGCTGCGGTGACAAGGCCGCATGCTGTCCATCACCGACCTTTCGGTCCGCCTCGCCGGACGCCTCCTGATCGACCAGAGTTCCGTGCAGGTCACGCCCGGTTCGCGCGTCGGCCTTGTCGGGCGCAACGGCACCGGCAAGTCGACACTGTTCAAGATCATCCGCGGCGAGCTTGCGGCCGAGCACGGCTCGGTCACGTTGCCGCCGCGCTGGCGCGTCGGCAGCCTCGCCCAGGAAGCGCCGAACGGGCCCGAAAGCCTGATCTCGGTGGTGCTCAAGGCCGATCTCGAACGCGACGCACTGCTGCACGAAGCCGAAAGCGCCATCGATCCGCACCGGATCGCGGAGATCCAGACCCGGCTCGTCGACATCGACGCGCATTCGGCCCCGAGCCGCGCCGCGGCGATTCTCTCAGGCCTCGGCTTTTCCGCGGCCGACCAGGCGCGGCCCTGCGCCGAATTCTCCGGCGGCTGGCGCATGCGCGTCGCCCTCGCCGCGACGCTGTTCGCAGCGCCCGACCTGCTGCTGCTCGACGAGCCCACCAACTATCTCGACCTCGAAGGCACGCTGTGGCTCGAGGATCATCTGGCGCATTATCCGCGCACGGTGATCGTGATCAGCCACGATCGCGACCTGCTGGAAAGCTCGGTCGACCAGATCCTGCATCTGGAGCGCGGCAAGCTCACGCTCTACAAGGGCACCTATTCCTCGTTCGAGGAGCAGCGCGCCGCACGCGAACTGCTCGATGCCAAGCAGATCAAGCGCCAGGAAGCCGAGCGCGCGCGCCTGCAAGCCTTCGTCGACCGCTTCAAGGCCAAGGCCTCGAAGGCCCGCCAGGCGCAATCTCGCGTGAAAATGCTGGAGCGGCTGAAGCCGATCACGGCGCTGGTCACCGAGGACGTGCGCGAGATCAGCTTTCCTGCGCCGGAGAAAATTCTCTCCCCGCCGATCATCGCCGCCGACAACGTCTCGGTCGGCTACGATCCGGCCATGCCCGTGCTGAACCGCGTCACTCTGCGCATCGACAATGACGACCGCATCGCGCTGCTCGGGGCCAACGGCAACGGCAAGTCGACGCTGGTGAAGCTGCTTGCGGGCCGCCTCGCGCCGTTTTCGGGCCGGGTGACGCGCGCCGACAAGCTGTCGATCGCCTATTTCGCCCAGCACCAGCTCGACGAGCTGAACGAGGACGCCTCCTCCTACGATCATGTCCGCAAGCTGATGGGCGATGCGCCCGAGGCCAAGGTGCGGGCGCGCGCCGGCGCGATCGGTTTCTCCGGCAAGGCGGCCGACACCAAGGTCGGAAAACTCTCGGGCGGCGAGAAGGCGCGGCTGCTGCTCGGCCTTGCGACCTTCTTCGGCCCCAACATGATCATCCTGGACGAGCCGACCAACCATCTCGACATCGACAGCCGCGCCGCGCTTGCGGAAGCGATCAACGAGTTTCCCGGCGCGGTCATCATGGTCTCGCACGACCGCTATCTGATCGAAGCCTGCGCCGACCGGCTCTGGATCGTCGCCGACCGCACCGTGACCAATTACGACGGCGACCTCGACGAATACCGCCGCCTGGTGCTGTCGTCGCGCAACGCAGACGCCCCGCGCGAACGCAGTCCCGCGAGCGAAAGGCCGCAGCGTCCGAGGTCGGACAATCGCGGCTCGCTGAAGAAGCGCATCGCGGAAGCCGAGGCCGAGATCGCCCGCGTCGGCGAGATCATCGCCAAGATCGACACCGCACTGTCGCTTCCCGACATTTTTACGCGCGACCCCAAGCAGGCCGCGCAGCTGTCGAAGGCGCGCGCCAACGCGGCCGACGCGCTGGCGCGCGCGGAAGAGCAATGGATCGAGGCGAGCACGCAGTTCGACGAGGCGACGGGGTAGATTCAGTCGGCATATTGTCCGGCGGCCTTGATGATCGGGGCCCAGCGGTCGACCTCGCTCGCCAGCATCGCGCCCAACGCCTCCGGCGTCGCCTTGTCCTGCGGGACCGGCTCGGTGTTGATGTCGTTGAACCGGGCGACCAACACGGGATCCCTGAGTGCCGCCTGAAGCGCCGCCGTCAGCTTCTGAACGACCGCGGGCGGCGTGCCCTTGGGCGCGTAGATGCCGTGCCAGACACCGAGCTCGAAGCCTTTGAGGCCGGCCTCGTCGGCGGTGGGCAGATCGGGCAGGCTCTTCAGCCGCTCCTTAGTGGTGACCGCATAGGCCTTGACCTGCTTGGCCGTGATCGGCCCGGTCGTGTTGGTCGCCTGGTCGCAGGTGAGATCGATCTGCCTGCCGAGAAGATCATTCATGATCGGACCGTTGCCCTTATAGGGTATCGTGGTGAGCTGCTTCTGGATCGCCGTCATGAACAGCATGCCGCAGAGATGCGATGCCGCACCTAACCCGGCATTGGCGTAAGTCAGCTTGTCGCCCTGCTGCTGGGCGTAGGCGACCAGTTCCTTGAGCGTGTCGGCCGGGAAATCCGGACGCGCGATGATGGTCATCGGCGCATTGGTCACGAGCCCGATCGGCGCAAAGGCGGTCTTGGTGTCATAGCTCAGATTGCGATACAGCGTGGCGGCGGTCGAGATGCCGACATGATGGACCAGCAGCGTATACCCGTCCGGCTGGGCACGCGCGGCGCGGGTCGTGCCGATCGTGCCGCCGGCGCCGGTCGCGTTCTCGACGATGACCTGCTGTCCCAGGGATTTCGACATGCCCGCCGCGGTCAGGCGCGCGATGGTGTCCGTCGGTCCCCCGGCGGCGTATGGCACCAGCACGGTGATGGTTCTCGACGGATAGTCCTGGGCGGCTGCCGCGCCGAGCGACAGAAGCAGAGCCGACACGAGGGCAATGAAGAACCGCATAGTCTCCTCCAGATTGTTGTTCACTCCATAGAAGCGCATTCCCGCCCGCAAGACCATCAGGAAAGCGATTTCATCAGGAGTGTCGAGATAACGACGTGCTTCGGCCGCACCGCGCTATCACTCCCCGACATTTTTACCCGCGATCGCAAGCAGGCCGCGCAATTGTCAAAAGCGCGCGCCAATGCCGCAGACGCGCTGGCGCGAGCCGAGGAGCAGTGGCTGGAGGCGAGCACGCAGTTTGACGAGGCGGCAGGCTAGTCAGCCTATCGGCGCTGAAATGTCTGCTGCCGCACGATGACGTCGACGATCGACCTAGGACGCAATCAAAGATCTTGCCAGACCGGCAATCTGATCGTGGGAATGAGGTTTGCGCATGTTGCCTTGCAAACCTTGGCGAAAATCGCTTGCGCCTGTTTACGGACGTCAATTGCTTCGCTGCGTCGGCCTGTCGATTCGTACAGGCTGGCGAGGTTGAAGAGCACCACCGCAAGGGTGGGCGTGTCTGTGCCGGCGCCTTGCCGCACCAGTTCCAGAGCTCGGTTGAACAACTGCTCTGCTTCTTTCGCTCGATCCAGCTGCATGAAAAGTAACGCCTTGTCATTCAAGATGCCCGCCAAAGCAGGACTGTTGTTTCCCAGCGCTTCGCTCAAGATGCCTTCGGCTTCGTTGTAAATGGCCTCGACCTTTGGTCTGGCCGAGGCCGAGCTTGAGTCGGCCGAGACGATCGAGACTTGCGGCGACCGTCGGATGCCGGGGTCCGAGGACCCTGCGATATATTGACAGCGGCCGATCATAATATTGATCGGCATTGCCGTACTTCCCTCGAAGACGGTAGGTGTCTCCAATACCCGCCAGGATATCGGCGACCGACAATGACTCAGGACCGAATCTCGTTTCCGCAATGACTAAACTGCGTTGCAGCAGGACCTCGGCAGCATCGGGCTCGCCGTTTTGCGTGCGAAGCGAGGCAAGATTGATCAGCGCCGGAAGCATCTGGGGATCCCCGGCTCCGAACCATTTCTCGTAGATCTGGAGAGCATTGGCGATGTGGGCCGCGGTGTGCTCCGAGTCATGCTGAGCCAAAGCGAGGCGCGCCAAATCGACAAAGCTATCCGCGATTGTGACGTGTTCCGGTCCGAAAGCCCTTTGGCGGATGCTCAGTGCCCGCCGAAACAAGCGATCGGCTTCGTCGTATTCAGCCCGTTCCTGATGAATGACGGCGAGCGTCAACAAGCCGCGCACGACGAACGGATGATCCGGGCCAAGGGCTTTGGAATAGACCGCGAGCGGGCGGCCTGCGATGCGCGCCGCCTCTGCGAAGCGCCCCTGCCGACGCATCAGCTGGATCAAGCTGACCAACGTGTCCGCGACTTCTTCATGGTCGGGACCGAGAACTTTCTCGCGGCCCGCAAGCACCCGCTGGAAAATAGGCTCAGCCTCGGCAAGACGCCCCTGACCTTGAAGCGCCAATGCCAGGCTCTGAGCGTCGGCAAGGGTGTGTCGATTTTCGGGCCCCCAAGCCTTTTCTCGAATCGCGAGCGAGCGACGAAATAGCGGCTCTGCCTCGACAAAGCGCGCCTCTGCCCGATACAGGGCTCCCAGGTTGAATAGCGCCTCGGCAATTCGCGGATCGTCAGGCCTAAATCTCTTTTCCCGCATCTCCAGCGCGCGGCGAAGAAGAGGCTCCGCCTCGCTGTAGCGGCTTTGCTGCCGGTACGTCGTCCCCAAATGGACCAGCACCTCATCGACTGCGAGTTCGGCCTCGAACGGCGTCTTTTCGCGAAGTGCGAGAGCCTCCTTGAACACGGTTTCGGCGTCGGCATATCGTCCGGCGGTGCTGAAGATGAAACCAAGCACGGCCAGCGGGCCCGACACCCGGACATGCGCCGGCCCAAAGATTCGCCGGGTGACATCGAGCGAATGGCGGGCCGACGCCTCTGCTTCCGCGAAGAGGTGCTCGTCCATGTAGATCAGAGCCAGGAATTCATAATCGGAAGCCAGCCCTGCCTCGTCCTGCTTGTCAAACTGCTGCTTGATCTCAATGCACTGCCTCATCAACCTTTCAGCGGCTGAGAAGTCCGACTGCTGCCTTAGAAAGAGAGCTCTTTGTCTGGCTGCGAAGGCTGCATACAGATCGTATTCCTTACTTGGATGGCGGGTATAAGTGTCGATCACCGCCTGGAAATACGGCTGACCTCTGCTCGGTTTGTTCATCCGCAAGGAAATCGATCCTAGAACCCCCTCAAACAAGACCGTCTGAACATGGTCGTCACCCGATCGCTTTCGCCGAATGGCCAATCCACGTTCCGCGGCGCTCCAAGCCTCATCATATCGATGCAACTTGGTGAACAGCAGCACCGCCTGCCAATGGAGCGTATCGGCGACTAGCAGTCCCTCCGGCCCCTGTGCTTTCTCCGCCGCGGCCAGCGCTTCCTTGTAGGCCTCATCCGCCTCCATCAGCTTGTTCGCCGCAGCTAATGCGATCGCGTTGCGCAGCAGCGTCCCCGGCTCGACTGGTGGGCGGGCGTCCGGCGAATTTTCGGGCGTGATGACCTGATCGCCGCTTGCCTGCAATACACAGAGGCCCGCACAAGCACATTGCACGAGCAAAGCAATGAGGGCGGCTCGTCGCCTCAGCATGCGACTTTCTCAAATACAAAGGCCAGCTATCCGCAATGCGCGGATGATCCCTTAGTCGTGGCACCCCGTCAACCAGGAGTAAATTAAAAATAACAGCACAACTTGGTCAGTAGATCGAGGTCCCGCATCGCGCCGGCGCATGGGACACCGGGCGTCGCGAGTTGGCACGGACCGACGCGCGGCCAGCAACGCAAGCACGCAGTGATAGAGGAAATGCGTGAGGTGATCCGTAAGGCGACGATACCAATTCAATCGGTTCACTACGCCGGTACCTGCAGGAAAGTGCGAAAGCATCTGCAAACCAGGGAAAGCGAACGCGGCGCTGCCCGCGCTGTACTTCATCCTTGAAATCAGCACCGAATTGGAGAAATCTGTCGGCATTTCAGATAGTATTTTTGGAGCGTGCAAATGACCGAGGCGGTAGAGGTCGTTCTGTGGAGTGCCGCGCTTGCCACTTGGATACTGATTTTCATCGGCTTGGTGGCCAACGGCGTGAAGACGCTTTCGAGCAGGTTCAGCCGCAGACTGAAAACTGAAAGTCGCCCCAAGGCTCCTGGTCTGCATCGAACCACGTCACCCTAGCTGCGTCGCGGAAAAACGCGCTTGGGCATTGGACTTGGTCCGTTTGCGATTGCTCGTAACCGGTGCATGGTCTTGCGCCGACAACAGCACCGCGGGCAAGAACCGTACGTCATGGAATTTAAGGCGCAGCAGCCAAATTGCAGTCTTCACCTTTAAACGGGAGGACATTGTGAGATCTTTGCGCAAGGCGTCGCTTCACACGTTGATCTTTTTGGTAGCCGTAAGCTCGCTCAGCAGCGGCGGCGTGACCCAGATGCGTGCCGCATCGTCCTCCGAGGGTCTGCCCGACTGGGCCTTCTTGTGGGACCCGGCCGTGAAGGTACCCCCACCCGACGACAAGCCCAACCCGCTTCCGGGGAGCAGCGTGGCGTTCAGCTGGAAGCAGGCGCGTGATCTGTTCTTCGCCCCCGACTGGCATCCGGACGATCATTCAGTCATGCCGGAGATCGTTGCGAATGGACGAAAGCCCGAGGTTCGCGCCTGCGGATCATGTCACCGTGTCGAGGGTACAGGTGGTCCCGAAAATGCAAGTCTCGCCGGCCTGCCCGTAAGCTACTTCGTTCAGCAAGTCGCGGACTTCAAGAGCGGCGCGAGGAAGATGTCGGGCCCTGAGCGGCCCTCAACACAATTGATGATGGCATCGGTCAAAGCCATGACTGACGCCGAGGCTCTCGCTGCCGCAGAATATTTCGCGGCGTTGAAACCCAAGCGCGTCATCAAAGTCGTCGAGGCAGACACGATTCCGAAGACCGGGCCATCGCGGTTGTTCTTCGTGAAAAGTCCGGAAGGTGGCACGGAGCGACTTGACCGGCGGATTGTCGAGATGCCTGACGACGTGGATCAGTTCGAACTGCGCGACTCACGCGCGATGTTTACTGCCTACGTGCCGATTGGAAGCCTGGCAAAGGGAGAGGCGCTGGCGAAAGGCGGCGGACCAGGCGCGGCCGCCAGCTGCGCAACCTGCCATGGGTCGGAATTAAAGGGGACAGACTCGGCTCCGTCGATCGCGGGACGATCTCCGACTTATGTCGTGCGCCAACTGGTGGAGTTTCGGCAAAACACACGCACCAGCGACGCAGCCGCCCTCATGCGGCAGATTGTCGAAAATCTCTCGCAAGACGACATGATCGCGCTTGCGGCTTACCTCGGTTCGCTCGAGCCTTGATCTGAGCCCGAGCGGCGCCAACCTGCGACCGCAAGCCCGGTCGGAGCAGCCGTCAGGTCGCGGCCTTCTTCTTCGCCTTCGGCTTGACTGCCTTCGGCGCCGGCTGCGGCTCGGGATTGCCCTCGATCGATGACAGGCGGCCCGAGGTGAAGGTGTAGATGCCCGCGCGCGGACCCGTATTCCAGGTGACGACGGCGACACGCCTGCCGGCGGCATCATTGGAGAGGTTGACGTTGGAGGGCCCGCCGATGCCGCGCACCACGTCGCATTCGGTGTGGCCGAGCGCGACCGTGCCGCCCGCCGGTGCGGTCGTCGACGCATTGGCGTCAGCCGGCCCGGGAGGCGGCGCCATGCCGGGACAGGCGCCGTCGGCGCTGACGAGATCCTCGGCTCGCACCGGCTTGTCGGGGGTCAGCGGCGGCGATTCGATCGAGATGTTCTTGATGAACAGGCGGCCGGGCTTCTGAAACCACTCGGCATCCTTGGACAACAGGTCGGGGGCACCGCCCGAACAGCCCGCGATCAGCGGTGCGACGGTGGCCAACGCAACTATGAGCGACCTGGGAAGCTTTTGATGTCGCACGATAAACTAAATTCCCCGCGTGAAGGACCAGCCCTAAGCGATTGTCCCAACATCCCTTTGCGGCACGAAGGTGGCCAAAGCCAGTCTGCCCCGGAAAGTGCAAATTATCATTAATTGCGAGCGACGGCTAATTCCGCCGCTGCCACCGGCCGCGCTCGTCGGCCTGCCAGTAAGTGACCTCAAATCCCTTCGTCTTGCAATCCGTCCAGGCGCTTCGAGCCAACGCCAGCGCGTCCGGATCGTCGCCGTTGAACAACAGCACCATGCGCGCGTAGCTCTCCGAGTCCTGCGGCAGTGCCGCGTTGTCGACCAGGAAGCGGACATGGGCGCCGTTCGGATTGCCTTCCTCGATCGCGAGCACGATCGGCTGATCAGCGGCATCGTTCACGCGCCATGTCGCGTGCGGCAGGAAGGAATCGTCGCGATAGGTCCACAGATGCGCGTCGAGCGCATCGGCGCGCTCCTCCGAGGTCGACTGCACCACGACGCGCCAGCCGCGCTCGAGCGATTTCTCGAGAAGCGGCGGCAACACGTTCTCCACCGTCATGTTTTGCAGATGGTAGAACAGCACTTCAGTCATCTTGGCTCATTTGCGCTCGTAGTGATCCGCGACCAATCGATCAAGAAGCCGGACGCCATAGCCGCTGCTCCAGCTCTGGTTGATATCGGTCTTCGGCGCGCCCATCGCGGTGCCGGCGATGTCGAGATGCGCCCAGGGCGTGCCGTCGACGAAGCGCTGCAGGAACTGCGCCGCGGTAATCGAGCCGCCATGGCGGCCGCCGGTGTTCTTCATGTCGGCGAACTGGGAATCGATCAGCTTGTCGTATTCGGGACCGAGCGGCATGCGCCAGACCTTTTCCCCGCTCTCGATGCCGGCCGCCAGCAGGCGCTCGGCGAGCTCGTCATTGTTGGAGAACATGCCGGCATGATCGGTGCCGAGCGCGACGACGATCGCGCCGGTCAGCGTCGCCAGGTCGACCATGAATTTCGGCTTGGTCTTCTTGGCCACGTACCAGAGCACGTCGGCGAGCACGAGACGGCCTTCCGCGTCGGTGTTGATGATCTCGATGGTCTGGCCCGACATCGAGGTGACGATGTCGCCCGGCCGCTGCGCGTTACCGTCCGGCATGTTCTCGACGAGGCCGATGGCGCCGACCACGTTGACCTTGGCTTTGCGGGCCGCCAGCGCGTGCATCAGGCCGACGACGCAGGCCGCTCCCCCCATGTCGCCCTTCATGTCCTCCATGCTGCCGGCCGGCTTGATCGAGATGCCGCCGGTGTCGAAGCAGACGCCCTTGCCGACAAAGGCGACCGGCGCCTCGCCTTTCTTGCCACCCTCCCAGCGCATGATCACGGTGCGGCTCGGCCGCGCCGAGCCCTGGCCGACACCGAGCAGCGCGCCCATGCCGAGCTTGTCCATCGCCTTGACGTCGAGCACCTCGACCTTGACGCCGAGCTTGCGGAGCTGGCTCGCGCGGCGCGCGAATTCTTCGGGATAGAGCACGTTCGGCGGCTCGTTGACGAGGTCGCGCGCGATGATCACGCCGTCGACGACATGCCCGGCCGATGCGAAAGCCTTTTTCGCCGCGGCGGCATCGCCAACCGCCAACGAGACCTCGGCGCGTGAGCCGCCCTCCTCGCCGTCCTTCTTCTTGGTCTTGTAGCGGTCGAATTTGTAGGCGCGCAGCCGCAGGCCCGAGGCGATCGCGACCGCCTGCTCGCTCGCCATGGCGCCATCGGGCAATTCCGCCATGATGGTCATGGCGGCAGTCCCGGCAGGAAGCTTGCTCGCCGCCACGCCGCCGAATTTGAGCAAATCGTTGGTCTTCAGGCTTGCCGCCTTGCCGGCCCCGATCACGATCAAACGGGTGGCCTTCACCCCCTCCGGCGCCAGGATGTCGAGCGCGGCTCCGCTTTTGCCCTTGAAGGCGGCGGCGGAGGCCGCCCGCTTCACAAGATCGTTGGCACCGCCCAGCGCCTTGGCAGTCGCCGGCCCCATTTTCAGACTGTCGTCGCAGAACACCACCAGGATGCCACGGGGGGCGGCAGACAACGGGACAAAGCCGACCTTGATGGCATCGGACATGGGTAACTCCTCCAAAACGTGGGGCTTTTTGCCGTCTGCGGTCTTGGCCGGAGGCCGGACCTGAACGGCGATTCACAGGACTTTGCGCACTATGGGCCACCGGCCGGGCAGATGCCAAGCGCTGCCCGTGGCCGCCATGCCACAACGAGGGAAATATTAACCATATATTGACGGTGCCATGGGGCAGCCATTTTGTTGACGGATCAAAGGGATGGTAGTGAGAAAGTAAGCCGGCGGACGAGATGGCTGCACGACCCTGGGGATCCCTTCCGGGATGGGTCGGACAGCCGGAGATTCCGGTGACTGCATTGGGGCTTTGGTGGGGATCGTGCGGTAGCGCATGGGGTCGATCGACAGGTATATCTTCCGCACGACGCTGGCGTCGTTTGCGCTGGTCCTGGTCAGCCTCACCGGCGTGATCTGGATTACGCAGGCGTTGCGCGGCATCGACCTGATGACGAGCCAGGGTCAGACCATCCTCACCTTCCTCGGCATCACCAGCCTGGTCGTGCCGGCGCTGGTCCTGATCATCTCGCCGATCGCGCTGATGATCGCGATCTCGCACACGCTGAACAAGCTCGCGACCGATTCCGAGATCATCGTGATGAATGCCGCCGGCTTCTCGCCGTTCCGGCTGTTCTATCCGTTCTTCTACGCCACCTGCGTGGTGGCGCTGCTGGTCGCCTTCATCGCCGCCTATCTCGCCCCCGACGGCATGCGGCGGATCAAGCAGTGGGACGCCGAGATCACCGCGGACGTGCTCACCAACATCCTCCAGCCCGGCCGCTTCGCCCAGCTCGACAAGAACCTCACGATCCGGATCCGCGAACGCCAGCCCGGCGGCGTCCTCGCCGGCATCTTCATCGACGACCGCCGCGATCCGAACGAGCGCGTCTCGATCGTCGCCGAGCACGGCGAGGTGGTGAAGAACGAGACCGGATCGTTCCTGGTGCTGAAGGACGGCAATCTCCAGCGCTTCGAGGCCGGCAAGCGCGATCCCGCACTGGTGGCGTTCGGCCGCTACGGCTTCGACATGTCGAAGTTCTCCAACCAGGGCCGCGACGTCACGCTCGGCATCCGCGAACGCTATCTGTGGGAGCTGTTCTCGCCGTCCGAGGACGACCCGGTCTACAAACAGATTCCCGGGCAGTTCCGCTCGGCCCTGCACGACAGCCTGTTGGCGCCGATCTATCCCTTCGCCTTTGCCGCGCTGACCTTCGCCTTCCTCGGCGCGCCGCGCACCACCCGCCAGAGCCGCAACTTCTCGATCGGCGGCTCCATCCTCGCAGTGTTCGGACTGCGCATGGCGGGATTTGCCTGTTCAGTGATGGCGGTGAAGTCGCCTGCCCCGGTGCTGTTTCAATACGCGATGGTCATCGGCGCCATCGGCGTCGGGCTGTGGATGATCATCGGCGGCATCGTTGTCGAGCCGCCGCCCCGCCTCATGGAGGCCATCAACAGGTCGAACGCGCGCATTGCGCGGCTGTTCGGACGGCCGGCCGCCGCATGAGCATGCTCACCAACACACTCGGGCGCTATTTCGCCGGCCGCTTCGTCGTCGCGGCGCTCGGCGTGTTCGCGAGCATTTTCCTGCTGCTGGTGCTGGTCGACTACATCGAGATGGTACGCAAGACCTCCGGCCTTGCGTCCGCCTCCGCGATCATGGTGGCGGAGACCTCGCTGTTCCGGGTGCCGCAGCTCTTGGAGAAGCTGACGCCGTTCTGCATGCTGATCGGCGCCATGACCTGCTATCTCGCGCTGTCACGCCGGCTCGAGCTCGTGGTCGCCCGCGCCGCCGGCATCTCGGCATGGCAGTTCATCTCGCCCGCGCTCGGCAGCGCGCTCCTGATCGGGGTGATCGCCACCATCGCCTATAATCCGATGTCGGCGAATCTGCGCGAGCTCTCCAAGCGCATGGAGGCCGAGCTGTTCGGCTCGGCGCCCGGCGGCGGCATCCAGGACGCCTCGGGCTTCTGGCTCAATCAGGTCACCAATGACGGCCAGACCATCATCAACGCGGCCCGCAGCGAGCAGCAGGGCGTGCGGCTGACCGGGCTGACTCTGTTCCGATTCGATACGGATTGGCGTTTCAAGGAGCGGATCGAGGCGCGCGAGGCGACGCTGGAGGACGGCCACTGGCTGTTCAAGAACGTGCGGCGCTTCACGCTGGACGCGCCGCCGGTCGACCAGGCGAAGCTCGAGATTCCGACGACACTGACCGAGGCCCAGGTCCGCAACAGCTTTTCCACACCCGAGACTGTGTCCTTTTGGCAACTACCGAGCTACATCCGCTCGTCCGAAAGCTCGGGCTTCGCGACAGCGGGATATCGACTCCAGTATCACAAGCTGCTGGCGCAGCCGTTTTTGCTCGCCGCGATGGTGATGCTGGCGGCTTCCGTGTCGTTGCGCTTCTTCCGGATGGGTGGCGTACAGAAGATGGTTTTGAGTGGCGTGGGCGCAGGCTTTCTGCTCTACGTTCTGTCGAAAGTGACTGAAGATTTGAGCAAGGCTGAGTTGATGCATCCGATCGCTGCGGCGTGGTTGCCCGCAGTGGTGGGCGGCCTCACCGGCTTTTTGGCCTTGCTGTATCAGGAGGACGGTTAGTGACTGCCGTCCATCGAGGGCTCGTGTCTCGTTTGACGCGGCGCACTGTGGTGCGCGCGAACGGGTGCGGCTTGTCGATTCGCAGGCTCCTGATTGCCGTCGTCGCGGCTGCCTCGCTCGGCGGATTGATCGACGTCGCCGCCGTGACTCCGGCCGGCGCGCAGGGCTTCACCTTCAATCCGCTGCCGCCGCGTCCGAAGCCGCCGAAGGCCGTCAACGACAACCAGATGCTCGTGCAGGCGACCGAGGTCGACTACGACTACAACAATTCGCGCGTCTCCGCGGTCGGCAACGTCCAGCTGTTCTACAACGGCACCAGCGTCGAGGCCGACAGGGTCGTCTACGACCAGAAGACCAAGCGCCTCCATGCCGAAGGCAACATCCGCATGACGGATGCCGAAGGCAAGATCACCTATGCCGAGATCATGGATCTCTCCGACGACTACCGCGACGGTTTCGTCGATTCGCTGCGCGTGGACACCGCCGACCAGACCCGCATGGCCGCGAGCCGCGCCGACCGTTCCAGCGGCAACTACACGGTGTTCGAGAACGGCGTCTACACGGCCTGCGCGCCGTGCAAGGACGATCCGAAGAAGCCACCGCTGTGGCAGGTCAAGGGTGCGCGCATCATCCACGACCAGCAGGAGAAGATGCTGTATTTCGAGACGGCGCAGCTCGAATTCTTCGGCGTGCCGCTCGCCTACATGCCCTACTTCTCGACGCCCGACCCGACCGTGAAGCGCAAGTCCGGCTTCCTGATGCCCGGCTACTTTCCCGGCACGACCAACACCGGCTTCGGCGCCGAGGTTCCCTATTATTGGGCGATCGCGCCCGACATGGACGCAACCATCACCCCGCGCTTCCTGTCGCGGCAGGGTGTGCTGCTGCAGGGTGAATTCCGTCAGCGGCTGATCGACGGTGCCTATCAGATCCGCGCCTATGGCATCGACCAGCTCGATCCCGGCGCCTTTGCGGGACTGCCGGGCGACCGTCAATTCCGCGGCGCCGTCGACACCAAGGGTCAGTTCGCGCTGAACGACAAATGGGTCTGGGGTTGGGACGGCGTCCTGATGTCGGACTACTACTTCTTCTCGGACTACCGTCTGGCGCAGTACCGCGATCCGCTCGGCTCGTTCCTGAACCTGCCGACCGACGCGATTTCGCAGCTCTATCTGACCGGCGTCGGCAATCGCAGCTTCTTCGACGCGCGCACGATGTACTGGCTGAGCTACTCGGGCAACCAGAGCCAGGTGCCGATCGTCTACCCCGTGATCGACTACTCGAACGTGCTCAACTATCCGGTCTTCGGCGGCGAGTTCAGCTACAGGACCAACTTCGTGAACCTGTCGCGTGACGACGCGGTGTTCGACCCGATCACGACGCTCGCCAACACCAACGGCCTGTGCACGACGGCGTCGGCCGATCCGCTCGCGCGCACGCCGTCGCAGTGCCTGCTGCGCGGCTTCCCGGGCACCTACACCCGACTGAGCGCGGAAGCGCAGTGGCGCAAATCCTTCACCGATCCGTTCGGTGAGATCTGGACGCCGTTCGCCATTCTCCGCGCCGATGCGATCAACGCCTCGGTCTCCAACCAGCCGGGCGTCTCGAACTACCTGCCCGTCGGCGACACCCAGGCGTTCCGCCTGATGCCGACCGTCGGCCTCGAATACCGCTATCCCTTCATCAACATTCAGCCCTGGGGCTCGACCACCGTCGAGCCGATCGCCCAGATCATCATCCGGCCGAACGAGACCTATGCCGGCAAGTTCCCGAACGAGGACGCCCAGAGCATGGTGTTCGACACCTCGAACCTGTTCAGCGTCGACAAGTTCTCCGGCTACGACCGCGTCGAGGGCGGCGGCCGCGCCAATGTCGGTGTGCAGTCCACCACGCAGTTCGACAAGGGCGGCGCCGTCAAAGTGCTGTTCGGCCAGTCCTACCAGCTGTTCGGCCTGAACTCCTACGCGGTCCAGGACTCCATCAATACCGGCCTCGATTCCGGCCTCGACAAGCCGCGCTCGGATTACGTCGCGGGCGCCAGCTACTCGCCCAACAGCACCTACACGTTCAGCGTCCGCTCCCGCATGGACGAGCAGACCTGGAACGTGCAGCGCTTCGAGGCGGAAGGCCGTGCCAATTTCAATCGCTGGTCGGTCAGCATGATGTACGGCAATTACGCGCCGCAGCCCGAGCTCGGTTATCTGACCCGCCGCGAAGGCATCCTGACCTCCGGCTCGCTGAAGGTCGCGACCAATTGGGTGGTCTCGGGCTCGGCGCGCTGGGACCTCGAGGCCAACAAGATCAACCAGTATGTGCTCGGCGCCGGCTATGTCGACGATTGCTTCGTGCTGGCGGCGAACTATGTAACTTCGTATAGTTATTCCGCGGGTACGACGCCGCCGGTCTTGAGCCATGCGTTCATGTTCCAGATCGGCTTGCGCACGCTGGCGACCACGTCGGCGACCAGCAGTTCCGCCGGCGGCATCCAGTGAACGGTTTGAAGTGACGGCCGCGTGTTCCCGATCGCAGGTTCACCGCGGCTGACATGCGAGCGACAACCATGACGAATCCATTGCCTGTCTTGCGCCTCCTCCTGGTCTTGGCCGGACTGATCCTGATCGGCACGCCGGCGCGGGCGCAGAACATCGTCGTCATGGTCAACGGCGATCCCATCACCGATTTCGACATCGATCAGCGCTCCAAGCTCGACCAGTTGACGACGCAGAAGACCCCGAGCCGGCAGGCCGTCATCGACGAGCTCATCGAAGACAAGATCAAGATGAAGGAAGGCAAGAAATACGGCGTCGATCCGGGCGTCGCCGACATCAACCAGTCCTATGAGGGCATGGCGCAGCGCATGCGCATCACGCCGGAGCAGCTCACCAAGTCGCTCGAGGTCAAGGGCGTCCGTCCCGAAACCCTGAAAGGCCGCATGAAGGCCGAGATGGTCTGGACCAGCCTCGTTCGCGGCCGCTACAAGGAGCGCCTCCAGGTCGGCGAGCGCGACGTCGCGGCGGCCGTGCAGGCCCAGACCGGAGAGAAGCTCCAGATCGAAGGCACCGAATACAAGATGCAGCCGATCGTGCTGATCGTGCCGCGCGGATCGTCCCCGGCCTTCCTGGAGACCCGCCAGAAGGAGGCCGAGACGTATCGCTCGCGCGTCGCGAGCTGCGACGAAGCCAATTCGCTGTTCCGCTCGACGCCGAACGCGACCATCCGCGAGAGCGTCACCAAGACGACCGCGGAGCTGCCCGAGGCATTGCGCAAGGTGCTCGACGACACGCCGATCGGCCACCTCACAGCGCCAGAGGTGACCAAGCAGGGCATTGAGATGGTCGTGCTCTGCTCGCGCAAGCCGACCATGATCGACACGCCCAAGAAGCGCGAGGTGCGCGAGAAGATGTATCAGGAGAAATACGAGAAGACGCAGAAGGCCTATCTCGATGAGATCCGCAAGGCGGCGATGATCGAATATCGCAACCGCTGATGGCTACGCCCGCTGCAAAGCCCCTCGCCCTGACCCTGGGAGAGCCCGCCGGCATCGGCCCCGACATCACGATCGCAGCCTGGCTCAGGCGCCGTGAATTGAACCTGCCCGCCTTCTATCTGCTCGGCGACGCGGCGCTGATCGCGCGCCGCGCGAAAGCGCTCGGAGCCGGCATCGGCATTGCCGAGGTGAGCGCGGGAGAGGCCGCGGCGGCCTTCGCCGACGCTTTGCCGGTGGTCGCGACCGGCGAGACCGCGACGGCCGGTCCCGGCAAGCCCGACGCATCGAGCGCGCCGGCCGCTCTCGCCTCGATCCGCCATGCGGTCGCCGACGTCCGCGCCGGGCGCGCCGCGGCCATCGTCACCAACCCGATCGCCAAGAGCGTGCTCTATCGCGCAGGCTTCCGCCATCCCGGCCACACCGAATTCCTCGCCGAGCTCGCGGCAGCGGATGGCCACGTGCCGCAACCGGTGATGATGCTGTGGTCGCCGCGGCTCGCCGTGGTGCCGGTGACCATCCACGTCTCGCTGCGCGAGGCGCTCGACCACCTCACCAGCGATCTCATCGTCTCGACCGTGCGCATCGCCGCCGCCGAGCTGACATCACGCTTCGGCATCGCGCGGCCGCGGATCGCGATTTCCGGCCTCAATCCGCATGCCGGCGAGGACGGCTCGCTCGGACACGAGGAGCAGACCATCATCACGCCGGCGCTCAAGACGCTGCGCAGCGACGGCATCGAGGTCAGGGGGCCGCTGCCTGCCGACACCATGTTCCACGACGCCGCGCGAAGCAGCTATGACTGCGCGGTCTGCATGTATCACGACCAGGCGCTGATCCCGATCAAGACGATCGCCTTCGACGACGCGGTCAACGTCACGCTCGGCCTGCCCTTCATCCGGACCTCGCCCGATCACGGCACCGCGTTCGACATCGCAGGCAGCGGCAAGGCCAATCCCGCGAGCCTGATCGCGGCGCTCCAGCTTGCGAGCCGCATGGCGGCGACGTAGTGCCGCCGATCTGAAGTTCCTGCAGTGCAGGCCGCGAGTTCGTTCCAGGAACTTCAGATCGACAAGCGGCACTACGATGATAATTTCTTGGCGCCCTTAGCTTTCCGAAGTTCGTACAAAGGGTGCCGCGGTTTATGACGAACTTCGGAAAGCTAAGGGCACCCGCTGATGAGCGCGATCGACGACCTCCCGCCGCTTCGCGAGGTCATTCGCCAGCATGCTCTGTCGGCCCGCAAATCGTTGGGGCAGAATTTCCTCCTCGACCTCAATCTCACCGCGCGCATCGCGCGCGCGGCCGCGCCGCTGGAAGACTCCACCATCGTCGAGATCGGCCCGGGCCCGGGCGGGCTGACCCGCGCTTTGCTCGCGCTTGGTGCCAGGCGCGTCATCGCGATCGAGCACGACGCGCGCGCGATCCCCGCGCTGCAGGATATTTCCGCGCGCTATCCCGGCCGGCTCGAGATCGTACATGGCGATGCCATGACCTACGACCCGCGCCCGCTGCTCGACGGCGGTCAGGCAAAGATCGTCGCCAACCTGCCCTACAACATCGCGACCCAGCTTCTGATCGGCTGGCTTACGACCGAGCCCTGGCCGCCCTGGTACGAGATGATGGTGCTGATGTTCCAGCGCGAGGTCGGCGAACGCATCGTGGCGCGCGAGGACGAGGAAGCCTATGGCCGTCTCGGCGTGCTCGCCAACTGGCGCTGCGAGACGAAAATCCTGTTCGACATTGCCCCGTCGGCCTTCGTGCCGCCGCCGAAGGTCACCTCCTCCGTCGTGCGCCTGGTGCCGCGCGCAGAGCCTCTCGCCTGCGATCGCCGGCTGCTCGAACAGGTCGCGGCCGCCGCCTTCGGCCAGCGCCGCAAGATGCTGCGGCAGAGCCTGAAGTCGCTTGGCGTCGATCCGGCACGGCTTGCGCAGGCGGCCGGCGTCGACACGACGCGGCGCGCCGAGACCATTCCGATATCGGGCTTTGTTGCCATGGCGCGTGAATTGGCTGATATACGAAGCGAAAGCTAAGAACGAAATTTCGGAGGAAGGAATATGGCGTTGATGCGTCGGCAGTCCCTGGTCAAGTTCGATGCGCCGCTGTGCGAGACCATCGTCGACACGCCGAAGCCGAACGGCGCGGAGGTGCTGGTGCGCATCGAGCGCTGCGGCCTCTGCCATTCCGATTTGCACATCCAGGACGGCTATGCCGATCTCGGCGGCGGCAAGAAGCTCGACACCACGCGCGGCATGACGCTGCCGTTCACACTCGGCCACGAGATCGCGGGCGTGGTCGACGAAGTTGGTCCCGACGTGCCGGCCGGCCTCGTCGGCAGCAAGAAGGCGGTGTTTCCGTGGATCGGCTGCGGCCAGTGCCGCGACTGCAACAATGGCGACGAGAACCTCTGTGCGAAACAGCGCTTCCTCGGCGTCTCCATCGACGGCGGCTTTGCCAGCCACGTGCTGGTGCCCGACGCGAAATACCTGCTCGACTATGATCCCCTACCCGTCAACCAGGCCGCGACCTTGATGTGCTCCGGCGTGACCGCCTACGGCGCGCTCAAGCGCCTGGTCGACCGCCCGCGCCAGCGCAATTTGCTGCTGATCGGCCTCGGCGGCGTCGGCATGATGGGCCTGTCGTTCGCGCAAGCCATGTTCAAGCAGCCGATCACGGTCGCCGACCTCTCGCTGGCCGCGCGCGACACCGCGCTCAAGAACGGCGCAGCCGGCGCCTACGACCCGGCCGAACCGGAAGTGATCCGGCGCATCCTGAAGGAGACCGAAGGCGGCTTCGACGAGATCGTCGATTTCGCCGGCAACGAGAAGTCGATGGCGTTTGCGGTTGCGGTCGCCGCGCGCGGCGGCAAGATCGTGGTGTCCGGCCTGATGGGCGGCCAGTTCACGCTGCCGATGGTGCAATGGGTCTACAAGCGCCTGACCATCGAAGGCTTCATGGTCGGCACCCTCTCGGAAGCGCAGGAGCTGATGGCACTCGCCCGCGCCGGCAAGATCAAGCCGACGCCGATGCGGGAAGAGCCGATGGGCGACGTCCAGAAATGGATCGACGAGCTACGCGCCGGCAAGGTCGTCGGCCGCATCGTGCTGAAGAACTGACACGCGGAGAACCAGCAGCCCTCGGCGGCGGGATCGCATGTCTCGCCGCCCGCCGCTTGCGACAGCGCGAATTCAGCCGGGAACACCCTGCGAACAAGGAACGCTACGAGCCGGGCGGTGTTGGCAGCGCATGTCCATTCGCTGCACGGTCGAAACCGCATTCTTCATTGCCTGGAGCTGCCTCGAGCAGAGCGGCGAGCTCGGCTCGCCGGATGCGACCGCGAACATGCTGCTCGATGCCATCGAAGCGCGGCTCAAGACCGGCGAGCGGCGGCCATTGATGCTTGCCAACAAGGCGATCGACACCTACCGCGAGCAGGTTGCCCAAAGCCGCATGTCGGCCGAACGCAAAACACGCCATCGATAGCGGCCCTCGGACCCGCGGGCCTGGCGGCGTTCAGGCAGGTATCGGCCGGCGGTCTGTCGGGCCGCGCGCGGGGTGCGCACCCGGCAGCAGTGACGCTGCTCGGATCCGCAAGCTCCCTACGTTCACTCCTGAACAGAGCAGACGAGCTCCCTTCGAAATTCCGTAGTTCTCCGGCCGTGAACAGAGTTCGAGGCGTGATCAATTTGCAACGCCGGCGGCCCGCCGGTGTCGGCGACGGTCGGTTCCTCCGCGGAAACGCAGGGTTGGCCAAAACCGATTCCCGGCAAGGCATCAACGACAAGAAGCGTGGGGCCGCACGGAAAGTGGATGACTGAAATGCTGTCGCCAGCGCCCTCGCGGCGGTTTCGGTAGAGGGCTGGGCGCGAACACGGCAGAGCCGGCTATCGCTTCAATTCCGCAAGACGATTGAGCGATCGGATAGCCCGGCGCTGCCGAATTTCGATAGCGCTGGATCGCGCGCGTCTCGCGCCTCAGCTTGCCGCGAGGACAAACACAACTTGCATTAGCGCGCGAACGGCCATTCAATGCCAGCTTGAGCCGACAACATATTCTTTTCTGGTTTTTGAATGCGAACATTTCTCGTCATCCTCGGCATCTGGCTGCTGATCAACGTGCTCTTTGTCGTGATCATGATGCCGCCGCGAAAACCGCGGAAGCCGGATCACCCACGACCGTCCGCCGGCCTGGCCCCGGCAACAATCGAGCGCAACGGCTATCCCTTCGACGAAGACGAGAAGGTCTCGCTTCGCCACGCCATCATCGCCATTGCCATGGGCGCCCTGTTTTCCCTGACGCCGCCGCTGCTCGAAGCCGTGGATGACATCAAGCGGCTGATCAGGAAATGCCGCAAACCGGGCCGGCGGTCCGACGCCGCGGAGACCGATCAATCCCGGGAATCGATCCTTGACGAGCTCCGCGCCCGGGATACGCAGACGTCCGCCGAGGGATCTGCGGCGGACGAGCGAGACAGGCCGAAGCGCTAGCACCTGGCCTTGCTCCGGCACCAATCGCTTGTGCCGCCTTTGGAACGTCATGCGCCTCCGGCGCGTTTGCCCCTCGTGAAGGCAACGACAGTGCCTGAGCCGATGGCGGAGACAGCAGACCACGCCGGCGTACTGCATTGCGCCCGCGAAGGAGCCACACACTTGTTCAGTCTTGGCAAATGGTACGATCCGATATCCGAGCGCTGGATCGAGCCGCGACGCGCGCGCCTGGAAGCTGCATTGCCGACCCCGGCCGCGAACTACCTTCTCGACCTTCAGACGACCGTGGAAGTCAAACGCATCTGGCGCGCGCTGGTCGACTGCTGCACGCATGACTGACGCTCTTCCGCGTGCCCGGAAACGGAGGAACCTCCTGGTGGCCGCGCCGTTGACACTTGCATGAGCGATCCTGCACTCCACGCGAAGCCATTCTCGGCTGCGAAAGCACTACGATATCTGGCGATCGTCATCGGCTGCGCTTGCCTGTTGCTGGCCGCGGTCTGCTTCGTCATCGCGGGCCAGGTCTTCATCGAAACCGGCGTATTCGCGCAATCGAACGCGATCGTGGGCCTCATCAGCGCCGCGCTGGGATTTCTGGCCCTGACGCTTGCGCGCGTCTGGAAACAGGCTTTCGCAATTTCCTTGCGCAACCGCACCGACCCCAACGCTTCAGATTTGTGATCCGCTCCCGCCGAACCTCCCTATGACGTAAACAGCCTCCTCCGTCATTCCGGGATGCGTGCGCGAGCACGCAGGCCCGGAATCCATTGGGCCGCATGCTCTGCCGCGCGATGGATTCCGGGCTCGCGCTGCGCGCGCCCCGGAATGACGAGCGGAGGCCGTGGCCGCCCCACGTGACCCGTCGGGCAAAACACCCCGTCAATCCCTCGCCGCAAAAATATTTTCCTTTTCCGAATTTCGGATTTATGGCATACACGCCTCACCTCGGCCCTGCCAAAGGGGCGTTCGCGACCGTCACGAGA
>NZ_JBFULU010000029.1:0-97776 GCF_054049735.1 Bradyrhizobium sp. P5_C12 | reverse complement strand
CCTTACACGCGCTAACATCATGGGGCAGGCCGAGGCGTTGAACCAGGTTCATCTCGACATGCTGCTTCCGGGCGTTACGTTGGGCACATCGCCAGCCGACCACTACCCGATCGAACAGATGCAATTGCAGAAGTTCGATGGCCAGAACTGGGTGAGGTTTGGCTCTGCCATTGAAGGGACGCCGACCGATAAATGATGCCTCCAATCCTCGATGTTGCGGACGATGGGAGACGACGGCCGGCGAAATGAAAGTCCGAGAAGTCATCGAGTTGCTGGTGGGCCCGGCAGGAGCATCCACCATTCTCGCAAAGTCTTGACTTCAAAGATGCGCCGGCGGGAAGGAGAGACGCTGTGTCCCACCTTCGTGGATCACTTTTACCCAAACGATTTGAAGAGTGCCAGAACCCATGGCTCTCGCATCAAAGTGAACTGTTCCCTTCCTTCTATATGTGCGTGCTGCGAAGCGGTCTACATCCGTCGGCACATCTGCATCGCTCTCCCGTAAATCCAGTGCGATCAATCGGCCCTTGCCCAATAGCAAACTGTCTCGCAGGAGCCTCTGCACCTATGGTGCACGCTCCGGTCCTCAGTAGTTAAATGCATTAGGCTTGGCGTCGGGGCTTACCGATTGTAAGCGCCACATATTCAAAGGTCGGTGCTAGAGCCTGTTCGGCATCCCAATCCAAGCTGAGTATGCGCCATTCGTCTTTTGGGATAATGCGTGCTTCCTGACCGGGCATGTGCGGCGGCGCTGCAGGAATTCATCGCCGGCTGCCGTTTCAGCCGCGCTGCGTTTTGGTGGAAAACAGCTGCCTGGACGAGCAGCTGTCGATGCAAATGGTCAGCAATCATCAGTCGGCGCGCTGCCCGCCGCGTATCCTAGCGTCGGGCGAACACGATGGTTGATCAGCCGATTGTTGAGGTTCGCGATCTGCGCAAGACGTTCGCGGTCAAGTATGCCGGCGGCGTTTCGACGCTACATGCCTCGAACGGCGTCACTTTCGACATCATGCGCGGTGAAACGCTCGGGCTGGTCGGCGAATCCGGCTCGGGAAAGACCGCGCCTCCGGTCTTCGCCGGTGAAGTGCCGAGCCTACTCGACCCGCCGCCCGGATATTGTTTCCACCCGCGCTGCGCATTTGCGATGGAACGTTGGCGCGTCGAAGTGCCGGGGGAGCCAAGCGCCGGTCGCCGTGTCGCGTGCAATCTCTTCTCGACGTGAGGCGCACCGCGCCATTCCGAGCGGACTTCATAGCCACTATGCCCGAGCTTAAGTTTTCGGCACGCACAGGGCTCCAAAAACGACCCGAAGCGATTGGGACGGACCGCCTCTCCAGACACAGGACCGGAGTGCTGTTACCAGCCTCCACGACTACAACGCATAGGAGATCGGCACAGTATTTGCTTAGTTCATTCGGTCGATCCTGCAACTTGATCGCGGTTATGGAGCCGAGATGCCCACCAAACCATTTCACTTGGCTTGGTTCCTTCAGGGATCGAGCGTGCAGGCCTGGGGCGAGTCCTGGACCGGACATATCGGCCAGACCTGGATGGAGCCTGAGCTGTTCCTGAACGCGGCGCGCGCGCTCGAGCGCGCCTGCTTCGACTACATCCTGCTCGAAGATTCGTCCTACGTCGGCGAGAGCTTCGGTGGCTCGACCGACATCTATCTCAAGAACGGCATCGCGGTGCCGCGTCAGGATCCGTCAGTGGTGGCGGCGCTGATGACGCAGGTGACATCGCGCATCGGCATCGTGCCTACTTTTGGAACATACGCCTATCATCCCTATTTGCTCTCCCGCTTGGTGGCGACGCTCGACCAGGTGTCGGGCGGGCGCATCGGCTGGAATGCCGTCACCGGCAGTTCGGACTTCGCGGCCATGAACTTCGGCATGCCAGGCATGCCGGAGCACGACCTGCGCTATGACATGGCTGACGAATACATGGAGGTCTGCAATGGCCTGTGGGATTCGTGGGAGCCGGGCGCCATCATCGCCGACCGCAAGAGCGGCGTGCTGGTCGATCCCACCAAGGTCCACGCCGTCAATTACAGCGGCAAGTATTACAAGACGCGCGGCCCGCTCAACTCGGGGCCGGCGCCGCAGGGCCGGCCCGTGATCGCCCAGGCCGGCGGCTCGCCGCGCGGACGCAAATTCGCCGCCGCCCATGCCGACACCATCGTGGTCCATACCAAGGGCATCGAGGCGATGCGCGCCTACCGCGACGACGTGCACAAGCACATGATCGCATGCGGCCGCAAACCTTCCGATTGCAAGGTGCTCTATCTCATCAATCCGATTCTCGGCGAGAGCATAGCCGACGCCCAGGAGCGCAGGAAGAAGCGGGCCGCCATCGCGTTGGGGCGCATCGACGAGCGGCTCGCGCATTTCGGCAAGGTGACCAATATCGACTTCGGCAAGTTCGATCTCGACAAGCCGCTGCCCGACGACGTGACCACCAACGGCCATCAGCAGAATCTCGAGCAGTACCGCCTGATGGCGAAAGGGCGCTCGATCCGGGAGACGATGGCGAGCTTCAATGCGGTCGACATGTCGGTCGAGCTTTGCGGCACGCCCGACGCCGTCGCCGCACAGATGGGCGAGGTGATGCAGGAGGTCGGCGGCGACGGATTCCTGTTCTCGATGCCCAACGTCAACCGCCGCACACTCGCCGAGATCGAGGACGGGCTGGTGCCTGCGCTGCAGGATCGCGGCTTGATGCGCAAAGCCTACGAGCACAAGCATTTCCGCGACAATCTTCTGGCGTACTGATCACCCCAAGCAGGAAGGCAGAAAGCCGTCATGCGCGATCATTGTTCTCCGACCAAATTCAATCGCCGCACGGCAATCGGTCTGCTGGGCGCAGGCCTTGCGGCGCCGTTCATCCGCCCTGGTCACGCCGAGGCGGCGTGGCCGGAGCAGACCACGATCCCCGACATCCTGAAGGGCAGCGGCGAGGTTCGCATCGCCACCTTCGGCGGCACGATGCAGGAGACCCAGCAAAAGGCTTATTTCGAGCCGTTCGAGAGGTTGTCCGGCATCAAGGTGCATGCTTTTCCCGGCACCAACCCGACCAAGATCAAGGCCATGGTCGAGACCGGCAACGTCGAATGGGACATCGCCCAGCTCAGCCGCGGCTCGATCATGAACCTGCAGAAGCAAGGCGACTACTTCGAGAAGATCGACTATTCCCTGGTCGACGACGGTGTCGGCACCGCCTACCGCTTCGAATACGGCCTCGAGATGCTGGTGTGGGCGCAGGTGATGGGCTATCGGACCGACGCCTTCAAGGGCGACGCGCCTAAAGGCTGGGCAGACTTCTGGGACACCAAGAAATTTCCCGGCGACCGGGCCATGGGCGGCACCGGCGCCGGCGGCTGGCCCGAGATGGAATTCGCCCTGATGGCGGCCGGCGTGCCGGCCGACAAGCTCTATCCGCTCGATATCGATAAGGCTTTCGCAAGCTACGAGGGGATCAAGAAGGCGGTCGTCAAATGGTGGGACACCGGCGCCGTGCCGGTCCAGCTTCTGACCGACCGCGAGGTCGCCATGACAACCGTCTGGAACGGTCGCATGGCTGCGCTGCAGGCGGCGAACGTTCCCGCCGCAATATGCTGGAATCAGGGGCTGATGAAGCGCGACGCCTGGGGCATCCCCAAGGGCGCCAAGAACGCCACGAATGCGATGAAGTTCGTAGCCTATTCGACCATGGCGATCCCCCAGGCACGCATCGCCTTCGGAATCCCCTATGGTCAGGTCAACGCCAAGTCGAACGACTACATCCCGCCGGAACGGCTGGCCGTGCTGCCCAGCGCCCCCGCCATCAAATCGCAGCTCGTGAACTATGACTATGATTGGTGGATCGACAATCGCGACACGGTTGTTGGTCGCTTCAACAAATGGCTGCTGAGCTGACGACGATGACCGGGGCTGGCCGCGGCGCGTCGGTATCGCTCAGCAACCTGGAAAGGCGCTATGATCGCGTGGCCGCGGTGGCCGGCGTTTCGCTAGACATTCTCTCCGGCGAGTTCCTGACGCTGCTGGGACCGAGCGGATCCGGCAAGTCGACGACCTTGATGATGATCGCCGGCTTCGAGACGCCGACCGGCGGCGACATCGCCATCGACGGGAAGTCGGTCGTCGCCATGCCGCCCTATCGCCGCAACATCGGCATGGTGTTCCAGAACTACGCTCTGTTTCCTCATCTCACCGCTGCCGACAATATCGGATTTCCGCTGAAGCAGCGCGGCGTCGGCAAGGCCGAGCGGGAAGAGCTGGTCCGCGAGGCGCTGGCGCTGATGCAATTGCCCGACCATGGTGAGCGCTACCCGCGCCAATTGTCCGGTGGCCAGCAACAGCGGGTCGCTCTCGCGCGCGCCATCGTGTTCAAGCCGCGCCTTCTTCTGATGGACGAACCCTTGGGCGCGCTCGACAAGCAGCTCCGCGAGAACCTGCAGCTGGAGATGCGCCGCCTTCATGCCGATCTTGGCATCACCTTCATCTATGTCACCCACGACCAGGAGGAGGCTCTCACCATGTCGGACCGTATCGCCGTCATGAATGGAGGACTGGTGGCGCAGGTCGGACGGCCTGAGGATCTGTATGACCGGCCGGGCAGCCGTTTCGTCGCCTCCTTCCTCGGCGAGTCGAATTTCCTCCCGGCCATCGTGCGCGGCGTCGAGGACGATGTCGTGGTGGCCGAGTGCGAAGGGGCCATCGTCCGTGCTTTGTGTCCCGGCCGGCCCGCCACCGGCGAGAAGGTCATGCTGACGACGCGTCCGGAGCGTATCCGCTTCGCCGACGGCGCCTTTGCTTCGACCGCGCCGCAGAACCGTCTCAGCGTCACCGTGACCGAGGCGGTGTTTGCCGGCGAACGCTGCCGCTACATGTTGCAGGCACGCGACGGCACCGCGATGGTGCTGAAAGAACCGTCGAGTGCGGCGATCCGGCGCCGCGCGGTCGGCGAGCGGACGGAGATCGCTTGGTCGGTCGCGGATACGATCCTTGTCTGAGGGGGTCGAAATCCGTTTCGGAAGACTGGCCGCCACGCGGCAGAGCGGCGTGCGGCTGCCCTGGCGGCTGTCCTGGCGGCCGGTCATGCCGTTGCTGCTGGCGGCACCGCTTCTGCTGTTCATGCTCGTGTTCTATGCATTGCCGGTGCTGTCGATGTTGATGCGCAGCGTCAACGATCCCAACTGGACGCTGTCGCATTATGCCTCCCTGACGGGCGACACGGTGTTCCTGAAAGTCTTCTCGAACACGCTTTACACGTCGTTGACCGTCACTGCGGGGGCGCTGCTGCTGGGCTATCCTGTCGCTCTCTCGCTGGTGCGCGCGCCGCGCTACGCGCCGGTGATCCTGTTCCTGATCCTGCTGCCATTCTGGACCAGCGTGTTGGTCCGCAGCTACGCCTGGATGGTGCTGTTGGGCCGGCACGGCCTCATCAATGAGGCGCTGCTCGCGGCAGGCATGATCGACCAGCCGTTGCGCATCCTCAATACGCCGCTGGCGACCCAGATCGCGATGGTTCACATCCTGCTGCCCTACATGGTTCTCCCGATCGCCAATGCGCTCCGACAGATCGATCCGTCGCTGGCGCGCGCGGCGTCCGGGCTGGGCGCAACGCCGTGGGCGACCTTTCGGCAGATAACGCTGCCGCTCTCCATGCCGGGCGTCGCCGCCGGCGTGCTGCTGGTATTCGTGCTGGCGCTGGGCTTCTACATCACGCCGGCCATGGTCGGCGGCACGCGCGAGATCACGCTATCGATGCTGATCGCCCAACAGGTCGATCAGCTCAACTGGGCCTATGCAGCGACCCTTTCGGTCCTGCTGCTGGCAACGGCGCTCGCCATCATCGCGGCTTTCTATCGGCTGCCTGGTGTCGGCCATACGCTCCGAACGAGCGCACGATGACAGTCGCCCGCGTGCTGCCGGCGATGCTCGTAGGCCTCATCCTCATGTTCCTCGCCTTGCCCATCGTCGTCGTGATGGTGGTCTCGTTTTCTTCGGCGACTTACCTGACGTTTCCACCGCCGGCCTTCGGGTTGCGCTGGTACAGCGTCTATTTCGCCAGCGACGATTGGTTGCGCTCGACCTGGCTCAGCCTCTGGGTCGCAGCCTCCGTGGTCGTGCTGGCGACGCTACTCGGTACGCTGGCAGCGCTTGGCATCGCCCGCCTGCCCAAAGCACTCCGCGTTCTGGCCTCTGCGCTGATCCTGTCGCCGTTGATCGTGCCGGTGATCGTCGTGGCCATCGGCATCTACTACGCCTTCGCCCGTTACGGCTTGGTCGGCACGCCGGCCGGCCTGATCTTCGCCCATACCTGTCTTGCGGTACCCTTCGTCGTCACCAGCGTGAACGCCAGCCTCGCGGGCATCGACCCCCGCCTGGAGCAGGCAGCGCTTAGCCTCGGCGCCACACCCACCGGCACTTTTTTCCAGATCACGCTGCCACTGATCCGCCCCGGCGTTCTGGTCGGCGCCCTGTTCGCCTTTATCACATCGTTCGATGAGCTGGTCGTTGCGCTGTTCATATCCGGCTCCGGCGCGGTCACGCTGCCGCGCCGCATGTGGGACGATTTGCTCTATCAGATTGAACCAACCATCGCAGCGGTCTCAACCCTGACCATCGTGCTGACGGTCGTGTTGATGGGCTGCGCCCACCTCCTTGGAAAACGAGCGGCCGCTTGACCTTGGCCCAGCCGAGACGCCGCGTGCAATTTGACCGGGCGTGAGGTTACGTCTGGCGACCGAGCAAGGCGAGCAAGCCGTACACAGGAATCTTTGCGGCGCTGCTTGATTCAGGTTTCCTCGAAAACATCCCTTTCAGGCGGACGATCGGAGGAAATATCGCAGATCTGCGCCATGTCGGGAAAGGCGCTAGCGGTCTCCCGCTACCAAGACTGCGATTTTGCATTCCAAACTACGATTTTGTACGATTTCTTACCCTAAGATGGTAGCGCCCCAGCCGCATCGACGCAGGTTTATAGCCGGGTGACCGCTAATGGCGCAAATCGGCCGCTTCGGTCATCGATGCATAATTTGTTTGAGGAATGCGCGGGTTCGATCCTGCTTCGGATCCGAGAAAAAATCGGCCGGCACGCCTTCCTCGATGATCCGGCCGGCATCCATGAACACCACGCGGTCGGCGACCGTGCGCGCGAAGCCCATCTCATGGGTGACGCAGACCATGGTCATGCCTTCGCGAGCGAGGCCGACCATGACGTCGAGCACCTCCTGGATCATTTCCGGATCAAGCGCCGAGGTCGGCTCGTCGAATAGCATGATCTGCGGTTTCATGCACAGCGCACGCGCGATGGCGACGCGCTGCTGCTGGCCGCCGGAGAGCTGGTTCGGATATTTATCGGCCTGTTCGGAGATCCGCACGCGCTCAAGAAAATAGCGCGCGACCTCGTCAGCCTCCTGCCTGGTTGCGCCGCGTATCTTGCGCGGCGCGATGGTGAGGTTCTGCAGCACAGTCAGATGCGGAAACAGGTTGAACTGCTGGAATACCATGCCGACATCGCGGCGGACCACGTCGACATTGCGCGTCGAGTGATCCAGCTCGATGCCATTGACCATGATGCGGCCGTCGCGATGTTCTTCCAGCCGGTTAATGCAACGGATCATGGTCGACTTGCCGGACCCCGAAGGCCCGCAGATCACGACGCGCTCGCCGCGCGTTACCGTGAAGTCGATGTCCTTGAGCACCTGGACGTCGCCATACCATTTGGTGACGCCGGACATCTGAATGATCGGCGCGGACGTTTCTGCAGGCGCTTGCACCATGGTGCTCTCCGAAACGTTGCTCATGACGCCAYCCAGCCGCCATCGACGAGGATGTTTTCGCCGGTCATGAAAGTGGCCTCGTCGGAGGCCAGAAACAGCGCCGCATTGGCGACGTCGTCGGGGCGGCCCAGCCGCGGCATCGGCGTGCGGCTGGTGGAGTAGTCCATCCAGCGCGGCTCTGCAGCACGGCCCGGTTTGCCGGTGACGATCTTGCCGGGCGCGACTGCGTTGCAGATGATGTGATCCTTCGCGTAGTCCGCCGCGATCTGCCGCGTCATGTAGACGACCCCGGATTTGGAGGTGCCATATGCGATGTCTTCCGGGCAGGCGATCATACCGTGCTGAGAGGAGATGTTGACGAGGCGGCCGCGGGCCTCGTTGCGGATATCCTGCGTCAGCATCTGGTTGACAGCGGCGCGCGACATCAGGAATACGCCGGTGAGATTGACCGCCAGCGTCCTGTCCCATTCGGCGAGGCTGGTGTCGGTCAGACGCTTGCCGGTGCCGATGGCGGCGTCGTTGACGAGCACGTCGAGGCGGCCGTAGCGCGCAACGGTCTGTTGGACGGCGCGGACGGTATCGTCCTCCGAGGCCACGTCGATCTGGATGAAATCGACCTCATAACCGTCTGCACGCAGCAGATCCAGTGTCGGAGCGCCGCCCTCGCGCACGTCCATGGTGAGATCCGCGAGCATGAGTCTCGCGTCCTCGGCAGCAAATCGGCGGGCGATGGCGCGGCCGATGCCCGAGGAGGCGCCGGTGATCAGGACGGATTTTCCAGCCAGACGTTTGCTCATGCGGGTTCTCCTGCCTGCGGCAACCAGCCGAGATAGTCGTGTGCCGCATCTTCCAGATGAAATTGAGGCTTGAAGCCGGCATCCGCGGCCAGGCGTGCAATGTTCAGCGGCGCACGGTCCTTCGGCAGGCCATAGATCACGTTGCCCTCCGCCTCGATCTCCGCCATCCGCCAGCGGAAGCCGGGCATGTGCGTCGCGATGATCTCGCACCATCGTGGCAGATCGGACAGCACACCGCCGCTAACGTGATACGTGCGGTGGTTCAGCGCGTCGGAGGCGCTCACCCTCGCGACGCCGAGGGCGGCGTCACGGGAATAAATCCAGTCGCCGGCCATGCTGCGCGGGAGAATCGCTTCACGGCCGTCGAAGGCCATGCGGAGCACTTGATAATGCGGGCTCAGCGCATCGCGGACACCGGTCTGCAATTCCCATGGGCCAAAGACCGGCCCGAGCCGAATCACCCGCACATCGAGGTTGTGAAGGTCGGCGATCCGCAGCGCCGCCTGTTCCGATGCAAGCTTTGTGATGCCGTAGAGCGTGGCCGGTGCCGGCGGCGACAAATCCTCCTCGAACAGGCCCGACGCAGCCGGTTGCGAGAAGCCGTACACTGCGACCGAGCTGAGCACGGTGACGCGCTTGATGGCGGGCCGCAATGTTACGCGTTCGAGCAGATTGACGGTGCCGCCGATATTGACATCGACGATCTGGCGCGCAGCGTCATGCTCGCGCTGCGCATTCGGCGTCATCGCGGCGGTGTGGATCACGCGGTCGATGCCGGCAGTATTCAACGCGCGGTCGACGTCATCGGCGCTTGTGACATCGCCGGTGACCAGCGTGGCGCCGGCGAGTTCGGGACGCACCAGCATGTCGTGGCCGGGTGCTGAGAGATCGAAAAGGATGACGGTCTCGCCGTCGGCGATCAGGCGCTCGGCGAGCGCGAGCCCGATGAAGCCGCTGCCGCCGGTGATCAGTGTGGTCATGTTAGCGAGCTTTCAGTGCTTGCCGCTCCAGCCGCGCCACCCAGCGCGCGAACGGATACAGGATGACGAAGAAAATCACGGCGGCCGCCATCAGCGGCGTCGGGTTGTAGGTCTGCTCCTGGGCGACGCGGGCTGAGCGCAGCAGTTCAGGCAGCGCGACCAAGGCGGCAATTGGTGTCGCCTTGACGAGTTCCAGTGAATTGCTGGCGAGCGGCGCCAGCACGTTGCGGATCGCCTGCGGCAGCACGATGGAGAACACCACATGCAGCGGCTTGAAACCGAGCGCCCGGGCAGCCTCGGTTTGGCCGTGGGGTACGGACAGGATGCCGGCGCGGAAGATCTCGCCGTAATAGCCGGAATTGTTGAGTACGATGGCCAGTACCGCCGCGGTGAAGCCGCCGAGCGTCAGGCCCAGAAACGGCATGCCGTAGAAGATCAGGATCAGCAGCACCACCACGGGAAACGACCTGAACAGGTCGATATAGATCAGCAACGCGATATTCACCCAGCGGTTCTTGAAGCTGTACAGCACGGCGATGGCGAGGCCGGCGAGAATGCCGAGCGGCAGCGCCACCGCCGCGAGCCAGACTGTATAGATCAGCCCCTGCAGCAGCAGCGGATAGACCCGCAACAGCGACTCCCAGTTGGCGAAATTGTCCAGGAAATCCTGCATGCGATCCGCTCACCGTCCCGTGCTGTAGCGATATTCGATCCACCGGCTGGCGATCACCAGCGGCAGGAAGAAGGTGAGGTAGAACGCCGCGGCCAGCGTCAGCGGCGAGGGATTGGCGACCAACGCCATCACGCTCTGCGCCTGTCCGAGCGTTTCCGGGAGCGACACGGCGGTGCCGAGCGCCGTGCCCTTGCTGATGGAGATGGCGCGATTGGTCAGAAGCGGGATAGCGAGGCGAATGGCCTGCGGCAGGATGATGGTGACCAGCGTCCGCAGCCGGCTGAAGCCGAGCGCGCTGGCGGCGTCCCACTGTCCGCGCGGCAGCGCCACGATCGCGGACCAGAAGATCTCGGTGGAAAAGGCCGACAAGACCATGCCGAGCGCCAGCACAGTGGTCGCGAAGGGGGACAGCGCCGGGCCGAGATAAGGCAGGCCGAAATAGATGAAGACGATCACGACGAGCTGTGGCAGCGTACGCAGCACGTCGACATAAGCGGTGATGAAGAAATTGACCGGACGCAGGTTGGCGCAGCGCAGCAGTGCCAGCGACAGGCCGGACAGCGTGCCGCAGACAATAATCAAAAGCGATACGATGACCGTCGTGCGAAAGCCCGCGAGCACCTGGGGGAAGGCGCGCGCGATGACCTCTGCATTGAAGTAGTATTCGACGATCCGGTCCATCGGGTCTCCGCCAACCGCGGTCGGACCGGCTTGGCGCCGGTCCGGTGTTCACACCTAGCTACCTGCACGCCGGAACGTGCGAGGTGGGCTCGAAACCCTTGAAGCCGGGAGGGCCATAGCCGAAATACACAGTGTCGATGGCCGAGCCGGCATCGGGCGCTACGCCATACCATTTCTCGTGCAGCTTGCGCAGGCGGCCGTCCAACTTCATGCATTCGATGATCGCCTCGACCTTGTTGCGATACTCGGTGTCTTCCAGGCGGAACGCATAGGCGAAGTTGCGGCCGTTGAAGTCCTTGAAACCGACCTTGATCGCCTTGTTCTGGCTAGCGGCATAGACGGTCGTCGGGATCTCATTTAGCGCTGTGAAGGCGCGGCGCGTGAGCACGGCCTGCACCGTATCGGGGAATACATCGTAGCGCTGCACTTCGAAGCCGTATTTCTCGGCGTTAGCAGTGGCCCAGGTATCCGAGATGGTCCCGCGGTTGACGGCAACCGCCTTGCCCTTGAGATCCTCGAAGCCCTTCATCTCTTCGGCGGCGCGGACGATGAAGCCGTTGCCGGTGGAGAATAGCGGCTCAGTATAGAGCATGCGCTCGGAGCGTTCGGCAGTGAGGTTGAGCGGGTTGACGAGGAATTCGGCGCGCTTAGCGAACAATGCCGCGAACAGGCCGGAGAAATTGATGTCGACGATCTCGACCTTCGGGCGGCCGAGAGCTTTACCGATCTCGTTGATCAGATCCGCACCGAAACCCTCGGGGCCGTTTGGGCCGCGCACCATCCACGGCGCGACGCCGAAGTCGGACGCGACCACCATCGGCTTGTCGGACGGATGATCGGCTTCCTGGGCGCTGGCGCCGCCGGCGAATGCCGCAGTCGACAGCATCAGCGCGAACAGCCAATGCGTGGGTTTCAGTCTCATGGGGACGTCCTTTCGGGGGCGGATGTGATGTAGATCAGGGCGTGGGGGGATGAGTGGCCTGCCAGTGACGGGCGATGTCACCGCGCCGGCAGACCCAAGCGTTGTCGTGCTTGGCGACGTGATCGAGGAAGCGCTGCAGGCCAGCGGCGCGGCCGGGATGGCCGATCAGGCGGGTGTGCAGTCCGACCGACATCATCTTCGGCGCGGTGGCGCCTTCCGCGTAGAGCATGTCGAAGGCGTCGCGCAGATAGACGAAGAAATCATCCGCCGTTGCCATCGCGCCGCGGCTGAACTTGGCGTCGTTGTTGGCAAGACCGTAAGGCACCACGAGATGCGGCTTGCCGAGCACACGTGTCCAGTACGGCAATTCGTCGTTATAGGCGTCGGAGTCGTAGAGGAAACCGCCTTCCTCGACCACGAGGCGCCGCGTGTTCACGCTCGGCCCATAGCGGCAATACCATCCGAGCGGACGCTCGCCGGTGGTGCGCTTGAGGCTCTCGACGGTGTTGCGAATGCGCTCGCGCTCGTCGGCCTCGGACAGCAACGGATGCCGCTCCCAGCGCCAGCCATGGGCGCAGACGTCGTAGCCATATTCGCGAATGGCGACGCAGGCCTCGTCGTTGCGTTCCAGCGCCAGCGCGCAGCCCATGACGGTGGCGATCATGCCGCGCTCGGACAGAAGGCGCAGCACACGCCAGAAGCCTATGCGGCTGCCATATTCGAACATCGACTCGGCGGCGAGGTCGCGGCCCTCGAAGCCGCCGCCGCCACCTTCAGTCAGGGCCGCTTCGGTGACGCCGTCGCCATCGGCGAACGACGGCTCGGAGCCTTCTTCGTAGTTGATGCAGAAGTTGAGTGCGATTCTTGCTGCGCCCGGCCATTGCGGATGCGGTGGGGTGCGGCCGTAGCCAACGAAGTCGCGGGTGAGGTGATCATCATGCGGCATTGTTGCGATCCCTATGCGCTCTGCGGCATCACCGCGCAAACGTCGCCAGCGATATCGACGAACACGTCGTCGTCCCGCCGGCCGGTCATGCCCATGGCGACGGCGAATTCCATGGCCGCGCCGAGAACGGTCATGGGATGATGCCAGACATTGCGGGCGAAGGTGATGCTTTGATGCGCTCCGGCGATGAAGCACCGCAGGGTGGCCACGTCAGGCAGGCCATCCGGGCCGGCATCGCACACGATCGCCAGGTATTGGCTGCTGCCGAGCGGGATGAAGGTCTGGGCGGAGAACGGATGACGCTCCAGCGTCGTGATTGGCAGGGGCAGACTGCCGAGCCTGGCGGCGCTGCTGATCCAGATGGAAAAGGTGGCGGCGTCCGCGGTGCGATCGTCCGATGTCGGAAGATAGCGCCGGCGCACGTCGATCGGTCGCTCGGCTACGTCGCCGAAGGCGGCAAAGGCGGCCGGGGACAGCGATTCGGCCACGACGGTGTGGGAAGCAGTTTGGTTCAGCGTCATTCAGCCGGCACATCTAGTTGGTCGGCCTGCTGCGAAGCGGCTCAATATTCCAATGGTATACCAGTGAACCGCTCCTGCTGATTTCAGTCAAGCAGCGAAGCCCAGGAAGCTGCGTTAAATTTAGACGGAGTCCGACAGAATTGCGGGCAGCTGCAGAATTTTCGGACATGCAGCCCCAGGGATTCTGCCTGATCTCGACCTAGCCGTGAGGCTCGGGCAGGAAGATCCCGAATCGCTCGAGCAATCCCTGCCGCACATTGGTGAGATGCAGGATCATCGCCTGGCGGGCTGCGGCGGCATCACGATCGATGATGGCATCGATAATCGCAAGATGCTCGCGGGTGGCAGGTAGCAGCCGGCCAGGGTGGCGCTCCACATTGCACATCCGGATCTTCTGCCGGATTTCTCCAATCAGCTTCTCGAGCGATCGATTGCCACAATGCCGCGCGATCTGGTCATGAATTTCGTCGTCAAGCGTCCATTGAACCGTCCTGGATACCGTCGACGCAGCAATGATCTTCTCCAGCGTGGCCCTGATCGGTGCAAGGATATCCAGCGCGATGCGGGTCGCCGCAATGAACGTCGCTTCGCTCTCCAGCACCATGCGGAGATGGACCAATTCGAGCAATTCCGCCATCTCGATTGTGCGGACCACCACGGTGCCGTTGGACAATTGCTCGAGCCTGCCTTCGCCCAGCAACCGGCTGATGCCAGCCCGCAGCGGTGTCCGCGAGACTTTGAGCCGGAGTGCAAGTCGGCGCTCTTCAATCACCTCGCCGGGCTGCAGCTGTCGCGACTCGATCAGGTTGTGCAGCTTCAGATAGGTTGCGTCTGTTATGCTGCCATTGGTCCGTGCCGGGCGTTTGCTGATTGATTTCTTTGCTTTGTTGATAGAAGGCACGGACGTTGCTTTCGACGATTGGATAGAAATGCCGCCATATCGGTAGACGTACGTTACGCTCTCGCCGCTGGCCAAGCCGAAGCTCTGGATTAGCCATCCATTCTCAATTGGTGTCCACCTTTATGCAAGACTTTGCGAATTTCCGCTGTCTTTGGATCTCCACACGGCCGCTTCTGGCGCAAGGCGGCCGGCGGCCGCGTTCAGGTCGACGTAAACCTCTGTGCCATCTTCCGGGCTCGCAGCGGTTTGAGCGCCACATCGCGGATGTGAGGCTTCTACCGGTTCGCACCGCGCCGCGGGTGGATTGGAGGGGGCACACCGGCAGGCTTCATCCAGGGTCGCCGAATTGCATCCTGTTCGGCGATGCGTGCGACGTCGCCGGTATGTACCCATCCGTCTCGAAGTGCTTCGGCGGAGAGTTCGGGCTGACGCCCTGAGCGGGCCCAAGGAGCCAATTCATCAGCAACATCCCGGCGATGGCGCGTTGCGGCGGCAATATTGCTGCGCGCGCGGACTGGGGCAAACGCCCACACCCCTGGCTGAGCGGTGCGACGGCAATTTCCCTTTCGCTAGTCGCTTGACGACACTGTCGTCGACGGGCCATTGGGCGGGAAAGGCTTGTGTCGAGGGCGAAAATTCCATTTTCCGGCCGTGGCTCAAACGGTGGGTTTTGCGAGCCCAAAACGTCGTACTAGACGAGCGGCGCTGTCAGGTTCGTCTCGCCAGCAAGTTTCCGGCTCCGTCGACCGGGCCGGGAAAACGGCGGCGAACAAGCGAACCGTGCGTACGGCAAAACCGTGTGGTCCTAGCCGTCGTTGCTACGGTCAAGCTCTTGCGGATGCGGTAGTCGCGCCGGCGCGATGCTGGTGAATTTTCGCTGGGGTGAGGGAGGCCAGAAGGAACTCGGTTCCCGGGAGAGCACGGCATAAGCCGTCCAACCACTGCGCAGGGAAGGCCGAGTGATTGGCTACACCTGTATGCTGCTATGCGGTCTTTTTGCGCTACATCTTCGCGCTGGGGAACGCGGGTGCCAGCCGGCACCCGGCCTTCCCTGCGCCCTCCTGGCTTTGAGAGGGTGGAGCGACGAAGCAAAGCTCGGGCGAAATGCGCCGCGGGAATGCGGAGCCGCGTCTGGTCAATGTCGCGGGCAAGGGGCGACCATGGAAGACTGTGGCGGCGGTCTTCCGGTTTGGGAACATCCACTCGTTCGCGGCGATCGCGTTGCGGAGTAGCCCGTTGCGGTGAGCGTTTCGGAGCGCCTCAGGAATCGCTGGTGCCGGCTGAGCCGGAAGAGCGCGAGCGGCGCGCCTGAAGGACTTCGATGATCGCAAACATGACGATCACGACAATGAGGACGACGACGGATGCCGCGGCGATGACGGGGCTGACCTGGAGCAGGATTCCATCCCACATCTGCTTCGGCAAGGTCGTCTTGATCCCGCCGCCGACGAACAGCGCGACCGTCAGTTCCTCGAACGATTGCAGGAAGCCGGTCACGAATCCAACGGCGAGGCCACCTGCCACGAGCGGCAAGGTGATGCGCCAGAAGGTGCGCAACCGTCCGGCGCCGAGCGTCGAGGCCGCCGCGTCAAGCTTCCAGTCGTAGCCCTTGAAGGTCGCCAGCATGATCATGAACACCACCGGCATGGCGATAATCGTGTGACCGATGGTGATGCCAATGTTGCTCGCCACAAGCCCCATCCTCGCGAACAGATAGAACAGCGCGATCGCGATGACGATGGATGGGACCATCATTGGCGAAAGGCAGAGCAGGAACGCGATGCCGCCAAGTCGGCTGCGAGTCCTGGCGACCCCATAGGCCGCCATCGATGCGATCAGCAGCGTGATGGCTGCGGCCGCGAACCCGATGCCGAATGAACGGGTCATCGCGCCGAGCCAGAGCGGGGAGGCAAAGAACTGCTCGAACCAGCGCGCACTCCAATTGGGAGGTGGAAACGACAGAAAGGCCGAGCCGGTGAAAGCCATCGGGACAAAGGCGATGATCGGTGCCAGCAGCAAGGCGATCATGACCCAGGCATAGACCGAGAGCAGGACGCGCCCGCGCAGGCCGCGGATATTGCGCTTCCAGACCTCCTCGATCGCGCCGCAAATCAGCCCGGCGGCGTTGACGATGGCCAGCCCGGCACGACGCACTGGGCCGTCCGTCCTTGTCGGTCGGCCACCGCCCGTCGTCACCGCCGACAGGTCGAAGATCCGGTCATAGATGAAGCAGATCGTGATGGTCGAGACCAGGAGGATCGCGGCGAGCGCACTGCCGAGCTGCCAATTCTGCAGCTCGTTGATCTGCAGGATGATGAGCTGCCCGATCATAGTGTCCTTGGCGCCGCCAACGAGCGCCGGCGTGATGAAGAAGCCGAGCGAAGCAACAAGAACCAGGAGGCCAGCCGAAGCGACGCCGCGTACCGAGGGTTGGAAGAACACCTGCCAGAATGCGCGCGCGCCGTTGGCGCCGAGCGTCGATGCCGCCATCGTCAGGCGGCGATCGATCTGGTTCATGACCGGCAGCATCGTGACGACCGCCAGCGGTAGCAGCGTGTGCACCATGGCGAAGATGACGGTGGTGCGCCCGAACAGCAATTGATCTCCGCCCTTCAGGCCGATCGCTGCCATGGTCTTCGCCACGATCCCGTTGCGCCCGAGCAGCACCAGCCAGGAAAAGTTCTTGATCAGCGCGCTGGTCCAGAACGGCAATAGTACGAACAGCGCGGCGATACGCTGCTGCCGGGCCGGCTTTTGCGACAGCCAGTAAGCGAGGGGATAACCCAGCACCAGGCAGAACACGGTGGTCCAGCACGCGACCTGGAATGTCGTCGACAGCACGGTGAGATAGGGGCCGCCGTTCCAGATACGCAGGAACGGTGCGAAGGTCAGTGCGCCCGTGACCTTGTCCATCACGCTCACGGACAACATCTGCGCGGTCGGCCAGACCAGAAACAAGGCCAGGAAGCCGAGGCCAGGCAGCGCCAGCCACAGCGGATCGAGCTTGAGCTTACGCGCCTTGGTGCGCGGGTGCTCGGCAATTCCGAGAGACGTCGTCTCAGCCATCTCTCAATGCTCTCGTTCGATCCGTCGCAGCGTGCTCATCTCAGTCTATGCGCGCTTGGCAAGCGGCGTCGTCGCCAATGAGGTGTGGCGGTTCTCGGGCCGCGCCAGGCCGAGGTGCTCGCGGAGGGTCCGTCCTTCATAGTCGTGGCGGAACCGTTCGCGCCGCTGTAGCTCCGGCACCACCTTCTCGACGAAGTCGGTCATCGTGCTCGGCAGTGCTACGAACGAGATCATGAAGCCGTCGCAGGCGCCTGCATCGATCCAGGCTTCCATGTGATCGGCCACCTGGGTCGCGGTGCCGCAAAACGTCGCCTTGGCGCGATTGAACCGGCGCGCGATCTCGCGCAACGTCAGACCCTGGCGGATCAGGCCGGCGATCTCGTCAAAATAGGCTTTGTGGAGGTTGGACGTCGCAGGAATCCGAGTGACCGGCACCGGCTCGTCGAGCGGCAGATCCGACAGGTCGGTTTCGAGGTCCTGTCCAAGGCGCAAAACGCCGACGTCGGGATGGACCAGGTCCTGCCAGCGATCGAGCTTGTCGCGGGCCTCCTGCTCGGTATCGCCGATCACGACCGAAATGCCCGAGGCGATCTTCAGGTCGTCCGGCCGACGGCCGAATTTGGCCATCCGAGCCTTCAGATCGCTGTAGAAGGCCTTGGCGGCATCGAGATTGCCGCTCGATCCGAACACCACTTCGGCATGTTCGGCCGCGAAATCCCGGCCGGTGTCGGATGCGCCGGCCTGGATGATGACCGGGCGGCCCTGCGGCGAACGCTCGATGTTGAGCGCGCCATGCACGGTGAAGTACTTGCCCTTGTGGTCGACCAGATGCTGCTTCTCGGGCAGGAAGCTCTGGCAGGTCTCCTTGTCGTAGATGAAGGCGCYGTCTTCCCAGGTGTCCCAGAGTGCTTCGACGACTTCGAGGAACTCCTTCGCCTTGATGTAGCGGTCGGCGTGCGGGGGCAGCCGTTCGAGACCGAAATTGCGTGCCGCGTAGTCGTTGGCGGAGGTCACCACGTTCCAGGCGGCACGGCCATGCGAGATGTGATCCAGCGAGGAGAACAGCCGCGCAACATTATAGGGTTCGTAGAAGCTGGTTGATGCGGTGGCTCCGAGGCCGATATGGGTCGTCGCCCCCGCAATGGCCGAAAGCAGCGTGATCGGCTCCAGGACGTTCATGAACAGCGGCGATCGGCTCCAGGCTCTCAGATTCTCGGTGCGCGCCGCCGGTGTGTCGGCGATGAAGAAGAAGTCGAACTTGCCGCGTTCGGCGAGTTGCGCCATCTCGCGGTAGTAGTCGATGTCGGTCGAGGCGTGCGGCCGCGCCTCGTCCATCAACCAGGATGCCGCGTGTGATCCGTTGGCGTGCATCAACGCGCCGATCACCATCTGCTTCTTCTTGCTCATGACCGTCCCTCGATGTTTCCTCGCGTGCCGCAGACGTTACTTCTTGCCGCCCATCAGGAGCCATTCCTGGAAGCGCTCCGAGACCGCTGCGTAGTTCTTGCCCCAATAGGCATAGTCGCGCACGGCGAGCCCGGCGAGATTTTCAGGCTGCGTCGGAAGCACCCTGGCGCGTTCAGGCGTGATGAACCTGTAAGCCTTGAGATTGCTCGGACCATTGGCGACGATGCTGGAATAAGCGGCCTGGCGCTCGGGCTGCATGGAGAATTTCACGAATTCGCGGGCCTGTTTCAGCTTCGTCGTGCCCCGCGGAATCGACCAGCCGTCGATCGAGTAGAGGCCCTTCCAGACGATGTTGACTGGAGCGCCGGAATCGATCGCGGCAAAGGCGCGCGCCGACCACGTGTCGGCCATGTCGACTTCGCCGTTCTGCAGGATCTGGGTGTTCTGCGCGCCGGCGGTCCACCACACCGCGACCTCTGAGCGGATCTTGTCCATCATCCTGAAGGCGCGATCGACGTCGAGGGGGTAGAGATCCTTCGGCGCCACGCCATCGGCGAGCAGCGCCGATTCCAGCACGCCCTTGGGATTGCGGTACAGGCCGCGGCGCCCCGGAAACTTGGTCGTGTTCCAGAAGTCGGCCCAGCCCGTCGGGGCCTCCTTCTTGTAAACGTCCGTGCGGTAGGCCATCACGATGCCATAGGCCGAGAAGCCGAACCAGTTCGGCATCAGCGCGCCCGAAATCAGCTCGTCGTCCGGGCCCTTGGTAATCTCGAGCGGCTCGAGATAGTTCTTCTCCTGGGTCAGGCGCAGCACGTCGTCGGGGGTGACCATGCAGACGTCCCAGAGCTTGCTGTCGGTGTCGACGATGACCTTGAACTGTGTGACCGGATCGGATTCGTGTGCAACACCTTCGACGCGGATGCCGGTGGCCTTCTCGAACGGATCATAGAAAGCGGTGCGCAGCGCGGCGCCTGGGGCGCCGCCGACGTCAGCGACGGTGATCTGCTCGGCCGCACCGGCCCGTCCGGGCCAGACCGCCGGCAGCGCGACGCCGGTGGCGGCCACGCCCGCTGCTTTCAGAAGCTTTCGTCGTGAGATGCGCGTGGTGGCGGACATTGTTGTTCTCTCCGTGATGCACTGGTCGGGAAGGACACGATGTGATGGCGCGGTGTTATGCGCCCGACGTTGATGGACTGCTTTCGAGGACCCGGGCCTGGTCACGCTCCCACCGGATAAAGACGTTTTCATCGATTTCGACCGCTGGCAGGCCGGCTGCACGACGCGCGGTGATCAACGTGCCGCTGGCGAGCCGGACCAGAAGTCGCGTCTCCGAGCCTGCATAGATGCTTTCCTGAACACGACCGCTCAGCAGCGCCTCGTCACCGCTGCAAAGAACGAGTTTTTCCGGGCGCACCACCAGCGCAGCCGGTCGGCCGAGCTGCATATCGCAGCCGTCGGGGAGCGGAAGGACGCCGTCGCGTGTTGCAAGGCATCCGTTGGCGGCAATGTTGCCATGGATCAGATTGGATGCGCCGATGAAATCGGCGACGAAGACGTTGGCCGGCCGTTCGTAGATATCCTCAGGTGCGCCGAGCTGCTCGATCTGGCCTTCGTTCATCAGACAGATACGGTCGGCCAGCGCCAGGGCCTCCTCCTGATCGTGCGTCACGAAGATGATGGTTGCGCCGGTCTCGCGATGCAGCCGCTTGATCTCGATACGCATGTCTTCCCTGAGCTTCTTGTCGAGCGCGGACAGGGATTCGTCCATCAGGATCAGCGACGGCCGATAGACGAAGCAGCGCGCGAGCGCGACGCGCTGCTGCTGGCCGCCGGACAGCTCGCGGGGAAAACGGTTGGCGAAGTCCGACAGCCCGACCATCGCGAGCGCGGCTTCGGCCCGGCTCTTGATTTCGCCCGCCGGCATTCGCCGCATCTGCAACGGGAATGCGATGTTCTCGCGGACCGTGAGATGAGGGAACAGCGCGTAGTTCTGAAACACCACGCCGATGTCACGCTTGTCCGCGGAATTGTCGGTCTCGTCACGGCCGTCGATGATCAGCTGGCCGCCCGATGGTTCGACCAGACCGCAGATGATCTGGAGGAGCGTCGTCTTGCCGGACCCCGACGGACCGAGAACCGCGAGGAGCTCGCCGGCAACGACCTTCAGCTCGATCGGCCCGAGCACGGTTGCGTCGCCGTAAGCCTTCGAGATGCCGCGAACGTGTAGCTTGACCGTCGATACCGCCGGGCCAGTCGGCATCGATGCCGAGGTGTGGTCCGGCACGGTGAGCCCAGCGGCCGTATCCTGTGCGTCGCGCGACGATCGCCACAACATACGAAACACGTCGCTGCGGCGGCGGCTTCGAAGAGGTGGAGCGGCACGGATCGCGTCCATTACAGATCCTGTCAGGTCAACTCGGACAAAGTAAGCCTTCCGGAGCCGCAACGTGTAAATTACGAAAACCGGGTCCTTTGCTTAGACGACGCCTAATCGATCTGGTTGCGGAATTATTGGGCGAACAGTGATCAACCATTGATCTTTTCGCCTTCGGCGTCGGCGATCGCCCGCTATAGCTTTCAGGTAATCAGCGGCGACGATTTTCTTATTTTACCCGTGCAATGGAATCCATAAGTCTGACTTGCCTGACCTCGCCTCTTGGAGGAGCAATAGATGACGAATTCCGCCGCCTCGCCGGAAGAGCAGCAGCTTCGTGTCGATCTCGCGGCCGCCTTCCGCAGCATCGCCAGGCTTGGCATGCACGAGGCCGTCGCCAACCATTTCAGCGCTGCGATCTCCGCCGACGGGCGCCGGTTCCTGATGAATCCAAAGTGGCGGCACTTTTCGCGCATCAAGGCGAGCGATCTCGTTCTGTTCGACCTGGATGATGCGCAGGGCGTCAAGGGACGGCCGGATGTCGATCCGACGGCCTGGGCCATCCACGGCCAGATGCACCGGCAACTGCCCCAGGCGCGGGTTGTGATGCATCTCCACCCGCCTTTCGCGACCACGATCGCATCGCTCATTGATCCCCAGATCAAGCCGATCGATCAGAATACCGCGCGCTACTTCAATCGCCTTGCCATCGACGACCGCTATGGAGGCATGGCCGACAGCGAACAGGAGGGCGCGCGCCTTGCCGCGCTGCTCGGTAACAAGTCGCGGCTGATGATGGGAAATCACGGCGTGCTCGTGATCGCCAACACGGTCGGCGAAGCCTTTGACGACATCTATACGCTGGAGCGCGCCTGCCAGATCCTGGTCCAGGCCTATGCGACGGGGCAGCCGTTGAAGATTCTGCCCGACGCGGTCGCCGAAAGCACCGCGCAGGATTGGGAACAGATCACGGATTTCTCGATCGCGCATTTCGAGGAGATGAAGTGCATCCTGGATGCTGAGGATCCGTCCTACGCGCATTGACTGCGGTTGCGGCGCCCGGGCAGTTCTCGGAACGTAGCCGCTGCTTCGACTGCCACGAAGCAGGGAGCAGGAAAGTCCTATTTCGCCTTTGCTGGCCGATGCGGGATAGTGCGAATGAGATCGAGACGGGAGCGGACATGATACGAACGGGCGAAGAGTATAAAGCCTCCATTCGCGACAGCCGCGCGGTCTATATGAACGGCGAGAAGATCAAGGATGTCACCATCCATCCGGCGTTCAAACCGCTGGTCGATCTCAGGGCGCGGATATATGACCTCCAGCATGCCCCGGAGACGCGGCATCTGATGACCTACCGCGAGGACGGAGAGGTTCACGCGATCAACAACAAATTGCCGCTCAGTCAGCAGGATTGGTGGGACAAGCGCCGCGCGACCGACACGGTCCTCGAGGATGTCGGCGGCGTCATCACGCGCGTCGGCGACGAGACGGTCGGCGAAATGTGGTCACTGTTCGACGGGCAGGACGTGCTCAACGACGTTGATCCGCAATTCTCCAAGAACATTCGCAACCACATCTTCAAGGTGCTGCATTCCGATCCGTTCCATGTGTCGGCAAACACCGATCCCAAGGGGGACCGCTCGAAGGCTCCGCAGGACCAGGATCCCGACATGCTGCTGCATGTCGTCAAGGAGACCGATGCCGGCATCGTGGTGCGGGGCGCCAAATACGAGACGGCAGCGGCCTACGCCAACCAGGCCTTCACCAAGCCGACCATCGCCAATTGGGGCGATGCCGCTTATTCCGATTATGCGGTCGGGTTCATCTGCGATCTCAATTCGCCGGGCCTCAAATTCATCTGCCGCACCGGCTTTGCGGGCCGCGCGCCGGCCGAAGATTATCCACTGTCGAACCGGTTCGACGAGGTCGATGCGTTGGTGATCTTCGACGACGTCGTCATCCCGTGGGATAACGTCCTGTTCTATCGGCATACCAAGGCGGCGGCCTATATTCGGGCCACGCTGCATCGCTACTCGGCGTTTGCGTTTGTGCAGCGGAATCTGAAGCTCGCCGACATGCTGATCGGCGCGGCGCTGTTCAACGTTCGTCAGACCGGACTCGAGAAGCAGCAAGCGGTGCAGGAGAAACTCTCGAAGCTCGCGATCTATCGCGAAGGGATCAATGCGCATCTGACGGCGGCGATCGCGCTGCCCGAGCGCAGCCCCGGCGGCCTGATGATGCCGAACCAGTCGCTGCTATACACCGGGCGTGTGCTGGCCTGCTCGCAGCTTCACGAGATGATGCACGTCGCGCGCGAATTGTGCGGAGGTCAGATCTGCGTCACGCCGGACAAGGCGGCGTTCGAGGATGCCGAGACGGGCCCGTGGCTGGAGAAGTTCTACACCGTCAACGAGAATTGGGTCGCCGATGACCGGCGCCGGCTGCTATCTTTTGCGCGTGATCTGCTTAATTCGGACTATGCGGGTCATCGGTTGACGTTCCAGCTGTTTGCGCAATCGGCGCCATTTGCACACCTTGCCGCGGTCTATCGAAATTTCGATTGGGACGGCCCACTCGATTTTGTGCGCAGATCCGCGGGACTGTCGGAGAGGGTCATGAGAGAGAAGGGCGCTCGGACCGGTGATAGCGCCGTCAACCAATGGTTCGGACAGGTCCGCGATGCGGCCGAATAGCGGGGAGGGGTGTGACGTGTCAGCCATGAGCGTGCAACCGGCGGCAATGGACATTCGGACGCAGTTCCTCGACGGCATGAGCCGGGCCGCATTTTGCGTCAACGTCGTGACGACGGATGGTCCTGCGGGACGCGCCGGCGTCACGGTCTCGGCGATGTCGTCGGTCTCTGCCGACGGCAGCACACCGACGGTTCTGGTCTGTATCCATCATCAAAGCAAGACGGCGACGGCCATCGTCGACAATGGCGTGTTCTGCATCAATATCCTGCGCGACGATCAAGCCGATATCGCCGATCATTTTGGTGGCCGCAGCAAGTTCGGCGGCGACGACAAGTTTGCATATGGGAGATGGCTCTCAGGTGAGACTGGCGCGCCGCGCCTCGCCGAGTCCGTGGTGGCGTTCGACTGTCGCGTCGTGTCGTCCGAACGCGTCGGGACCCATCACATCTTCGTCGGCGCGGTCGGCGCAGTGACGGTGGGCTCAGGCAGGGCCTTGATCTATGCCGATCGCGTCTATGGCCGGGCCCACCCTATCGCCGCCTCGCAGGCGTAACAATTGCTCCCTTCACGACATCAGGACCAGTCGATGACCCACAAACGTATTCGCAAGTTCAACACCAAGGACACATACCCCGAGCAGAAACTCGACAATGACCTCTGCCAGGTCGTGGTCGCCAAGGGCAGCATGGTGTTCGTGCGTGGCCAGGTCGGCCAGGAGCTCGACACCGCCGTCAACGTCGCGATCGGCGATGCTGCAGGCCAGACCGAGCAGGCGATGAAGAACGTCAGGACATTGCTGGCGGAGGCGGGTGCAGAGCTCGGCGACATCTGCAAGATCACGATCTACATCACCGACCCGCGGTATCGCGAAGCGGTCTATCGCAAGATCGGAGAGTACCTCAAAGGGGTCTTCCCGGTCTCGACTGGAATCGTGGTGTCGGCGCTGGCGCGGCCGGAATGGCTGGTCGAAGTCGATGTGACGGCAGTCATCCCCGACGGTCGATGAGGGCTGCATGACCTTCTCCCTGACCGCCCGTTGCCCGGACACCGGAATGTTCGGGATGGTGATCTCGTCCTCTTCTCCGGCGGTCGCGGCGCGCTGTGTCCATCTGCGTGCCAAGGTCGGTGCGGTCGCGAGCCAGAACATCACGGACCCGGCGCTTGGGCAGATCGGCCTCGATCTGCTGGCGCGTGGTTTGAGTGCGCGCGAGGTTTGCGACGCGTTGGTCGCGTCGACGCCGTTCATCGCCTACCGGCAGCTTGTGGTCGTCGATGCGCGGGGACGGACCACGTCGTATTCCGGCAGCAATACGCTCGGCATTCACGCCACGCATGAGGGCGAAGGCGCGATCGCGGCGGGCAACATGCTCGCCAATGCRCAGGTGCCGGTCGCCATGGTTTCGGCTTACCAGGACAGTGCCGGCAAGCCGTTCGTCGAGCGGCTGTTGTCGGCGCTGGAGGCCGGGCTCGCCCAGGGGGGAGAAGCCGGTCCGGTTCATTCGGCAGGCCTCTGCGTGGTGCGCGACGTATCCTGGCCGATCGTGGACCTCCGCGTCGATTGGAGCGATTGCCCGATCGAGACACTCCAGAAGCTGTGGGCGGTCTACCAGCCCCAGGTCGACGCCTACATCGACCGGGCGAAAAATCCGTCGGTAGCGCCCGGTTTCGGTGTCGCTGGCGACGATAGGGCCTGATCGGGCGCGCACCCATGCTATAGTCGGCTTCGTGTAGTCAGATGCAGGGGCCGAGCAGAAGCTGATGAGATATACGCTACGCCAGATCGAATATTTCATCGCCACAGCGGAGACCGGGAGCATCACTCTGGCGTCGGAGCGCGTGAACATCTCGCAGCCCTCGATCTCGACGGCGATCGCGCATCTGGAGGAGGAGCTCGGAACCCAACTCTTCGTGCGGCGGCACGCGCAAGGACTGTCGCTGACATCAGCGGGACGCGTTCTTCTGGTGGAAGCGAAGCGACTGATCGAGCAGGCCGAGCAGGTCTATTCGGTGGCTTCCGAAGTGGGAGAGCGAGTCCGTGGCCAATTATCGCTGGGAAGCCTGGTAACGCTGGCGCCGATGGTGATGCCGGAGCTATCGCACTCGTTCACCTCCACCTATCCGGAATCGCGCATCATTCAGACGGTCGCCGACCACGAGCAATTGCTGGAGCGCCTGCTGCGCGCGGAGCTCGATGTCGCCATCACCTATGACCTCTTGATTCCCGACGAGTTCGAGTTCCTTCCGCTGGCGAGCCTGCCGCCGCATGTCGTGGTCAGCGAAGCCGGTCCTTTGGCGCGCCACTCCGCCGTGAGCCTTCAGGAACTTGCGCGCGAACCGCTGATCCTGCTGGATCTGCCGATCAGCCGCGAATACTTCCTCAGTATGTTCATCAAGGAAGGTCTTGAGCCGAACATCGTGTCGCGTTCCACGCATCAGGACGTGATCCGGACCATGGTCGCCAATGGCTACGGCTATACGCTGGCGAACGTCCGGCCGCGCTGCGAGATTGCGTTGGACGGACGGCGTGTTTCCCGGGTTCGGCTATCCGGTGACCACAGGCCGATGGTCATCGGCGTGCTGACCCTGGCCCAGGGACGAAAATCCCGACTGGTCGACATGTTCGAGCAGCATTGCCGCCGTTTCGTCTCCGACGCCTACATCCCGGGTATGGTCGCGCCTGTCATGGAACGCCGCACCTTCCGCGGACTGGTGGAGGGCGACGAGAGCCGGCCCGAAAAAGGCACGCCGGACTGAGCGGCTGACGTCGCCGCCGCCCGAAGTCCGGAGGCGCATATCGAAATCCGTCGAACCCCATAGTTTTTTTCGATTTTCGTCAAGATGGCGCTGCCGGCTACTGTTCGTGCGGCCGCGTGYGCRTCCCGACTGGTATGCGTCGTGCATCGTCACCGGCCTAGGCGAGAGCGGACTGTATCGGGTAGAGGTGTGAACGCATCCATGACGAAACCGACGATCTATTTCCTCAATGGTCCGAACGCCAATCTCTACGGCTTGGATCGCAGCGGAACCTATGGCCGCGAGAGCTTCGTCTCGATCAAGAAGCGCTGCGAAGATCATGCCGCCACGCTTGGGTTGATCCTCGATTTCCGACAGTCGAACCATGAAGGCGTCCTCGTCGACTGGATCCAGGAGGCGCGGGAGAAGGCCGCGGGCGTCGTCATCAACGCTGCCGGTCTCACTTACACATCGGTTGCGATTCTCGATGCGCTGCTCGCATTCGAGGGACCGATCATCGAGGCGCATATGAGCAATATCTGGAAGCGCGAGCCGTTCCGGCACCATTCCTATGTGTCGCGCGCGGCRACGGGTGTTGTTGCCGGTCTTGGCGCGCTCGGCTACGAGCTGGCCTTGACGGCCGTCTCGCGGTTGATCGTGGAGCGAACAGCTCAATGAAATCCGAGTTGATGGCGTTCTACAGCGCCCACGATGATTTCAACGCGTGGCGCGCAGCGCTTGCGGCCGAGGACGTCGAATTGCGCCAGGCCAATGATATCGTGGAGGTCGGCCGTGTCCGGCACGCGCTGGTCTGGAAGCCGCCGCATGGCTTCTTCGCACGCTTTCCCAATCTCGGTCTCGTCGTCAATCTCGGCGCTGGCGTCGATGCGCTGGTCGGGCGGACCGACCTGCCTGATGTGCCGATCACGCGCCTGTCCGATCCGAAGATGGCGCGCATGATGGCAGGCTACGTGCTGTTCGCGGTGCTGCGTCATGCGCGTCACATTCCAGCGTTCGAACGGGCGCAGCGCCAGCAGCGCTGGCACTACATCCATCCGCGCGATCCTGAGACGATCAGCGTCGGCGTGCTCGGTCTTGGCGAACTCGGCCTGACCGCCGCGATGGAATGTGCACGGCAGGGTTTTCGGGTGCGCGGCTGGTCGAACTCGCCGAAGGCGGTCGACGGCCTCGAGACTTCGGCCGGCCTTGAGGCGCTGGAAGCTGTGTTGGGGAATAGCGACATCGTCGTCTGCATGCTGCCGCAGACCGCAGCGACAAGCGGGCTTCTGGATGCAGCCAGGCTGGCGCAGATGAGACCAGGGGCTGCCTTCGTCAACGTGTCGCGCGGCAGCATTGTCGACGAGGCTGCGCTGATCGCGGCGTTGCGAACCGGCCATATCGCCGAGGCGACGCTGGACGTGTTCGCAACCGAACCGTTGCCATCGGAGAGCCCGCTCTGGACCATGGACAATGTGCTGATCACGCCGCATCTGGCGTCGATCGCGCTGCCGGCGTCCGCTGCACGGCAGATCGGCGAGAATGTCCGCCGTTCTCGGACCGGCGAGCCGCTGCTAAGTCGCGTCGACCCCGGGCGGGGCTATTGATCCCGGCCCGAACAGGCCGCCGATCGCGAAGGCATCGCGCGTGTAGTCGGCGAAGCTCTGGACCGCTGGACGCGGCGTGTGCCGCTTCAGCCGCAGCACCGTGACGTGGGTTGGCGGCAAAGGCTCGACGATCGGCACCACGGCGATGCGGCTGCCGTCGTAGCCAATGGTCGTGCGCGGCACCGCATTATGGATCGAATAGCCTTGTCCATGACCGATTAGCCCTCGGATCATTTCGAATGAGCGACTCCGGAAGGCGACGCGCGGCTCGATTCCGGCGGCGGCAAACAGGCCGAAGAAGTAGTCGCGTGAATGCGGCAGGTCGAGCAGGATGAACGGCTCGTCGCGCAGTTCCCCAAGGCTGATCGCCGAGCGCCTCGCCTGCGGATGGTCGGCCGACAGCAGGATATAGGGCGGCAGCTCGCATAGCTTGTCGCCCGTGATGTCGTCGGGCATGGCGAACGAATAAGAGAGGRCAAGCTCGGTCCGCCCCGACATCAGGGCGTCGATGATTTCCTGCTGGTTGCCTTCCTCCAGCTTGACCGAGATGCCGGGCTGCCGCTGGCGAAAGCCGGAGAGCAGGCCGGGCATGAAGCGCGTGGCCAGGGTCAGGAAACTGCCAACCACGATCTCGCCATGGAGGGTGTTGCCGAGAGATTGGGCGCTTTGTGCGAAATCGCGGGCATGATTGAGTAACAATCGTGCATCGTTGACGAGACGCTGGCCGGCTGGAGACAACGTGACACCTTTCGCCAGATGGCGCACGAAGACCTGAATGCCGAGTTCAGCCTCGATCTGGCTTAGCGCAGCTGAGATCGAGGGCTGCGATACGTTCAGGCGTTTGGCCGCCTCGGTCACACTCCCCGCGTCGGCCGTTTCGACCATGTACCGAAGGGCGCGGAGAGAAAACCTCATCGCGTTTTCCTATGCATCTCCAAAGATAATTATATTTTCCTTATGCTAGCTGCTCCGGCACCCTTTCGTCCAGTGCAACAGGAGCCGATCGATGATCCGCACAGGCGAAGAGTACAAGCAGGGCATTCGCGATGGTCGCGAAGTCTGGATCGATGGTGAGCGTGTCAAGGACGTCACCACGCACCCGGCGCTGAAGCCGATCATCGACATCAAGGCGCGCATGTACGACATGGCGCATGAGGAGCGCTATAGCAGCGATCTGACCTATGTCGAGGGCAACGAGCGGCATTCGATCTTCTACCGGCCTCCGCTGGTGCAGAAGGACTGGCACGACAAGATCAAGGCCCTCGATCATTTCATGAAGGACATTTCCGGCGTCGTCACCCGGGTCGGCGACGAGACCATCGGTGAGATGTGGTCGCTCACCGATGGCCGCGACGTGCTGGCCGAGATCGATCCGCGCTTCGCACCCAATATCGACCGTCATATCCGCGCTGTGATCGAGAAGGACGTCTTCCACGTCTCCGCCAACACCGATCCGAAAGGCGATCGTTCGCTACCGCCGCAGCAGCAGGATCCCGACATGATGGTCCATGTCACGCGCGAGACCGACGCCGGCATCGTCATCCGTGGCGCCAAATACGAGACCGCGGCGGCCTATGCAGACCAGGCCTACCTTAAGCCCACGGTCGGAGCATGGTCGACCGAGAAGCTGTCGGACTATGCGGTGGGCTGCATCGTCAAGATGGGTGCGCCCGGCGTCAAGCACATCTGCCGCAGCGGTTTCGCCAGCCGCAGCAACCCGCAGGACTATCCGCTCGCCAACCGCTTCGACGAGGTGGAAGCGCTGGTCGTGTTCGACGATGTCCTGATCCCCTGGGAGGACGTCTTCTTCTATCGCCATACGCGCGCTGCCCAGTTCGTACGCTCGACCCTGCATCGCTATTCGGCGTTTCCTTACGTGCTGCGCCTGCTTTACGTCGCCGACATGATGATCGGGGCGGCGATGTGGAATGCCAAGCAGACCGGCCTCGAAAAACTGCAATCGGTGCGCGAGAAGCTTGCCGATCTCGTCTGCTACCGCGAGGGCATCAACGCGCATCTCACCGCGTCGATCGCGATGGCCGAGAAGAGCTCCGGCGGGCTGTTGATGCCACAGCAATCCATGCTTTACGCCGGACGCGTCTTTGCCTGCTCGCAGCTGCCGGCGATGATGCACATCGCGCGRGAATTATGCGGTGGCCAGATCTGCATCACGCCCAATGTGAGCGCGTTCGATGCCAAGGGCAGCGGAGAGTGGCTGAACAAGTTCTATTCCCTGAACGATCAGTGGCAGGCCGATGATCGCCGCAGGCTGCTTGCCTTCGCGCGAGACCTTCTCAATTCGGACTATGCCGGTCACCGTCTGACCTTCGTGCAATTCGCCCAGGCGCCGCACTTCAATCATCTGGCCGCTGTCTACAACAGCTTCGACTTCTCCGGCCCGCTCGATTTCGTGAAGAAGTCAGCCGGCTTGTCGGACCGCATCGACGGAAAGAGCGAATGAGTGTGGCCTGCTGTGCGAGTGGATGCTGCGGCGGTCTATATCAGACTGCTTCTCGAACAGGCATCAACGAGCGGCGCGTTACTCTCGTTGTGACAAGCCTGGTTCCTGGAGGTCTCGCCAAGCTGACGGAGATCGACGTGATCGCTGAAACTTCGATGATTTGATCGCGTCAGGGCTAATTGACCGTCAGCTTTTCGCAACATGAGCGCTGATCTCTCGTGAGAGATGTCGGTGCGTCTTCCTGTGTTTTTCGTAAGTAGTTTCAAGGGGTTGCTCGTCGAAATGGCATGCCGTTTGCTTGCCGATCCATGTCAAACATTGTTGTGAGGGTTCGAGATGAAACGTGTCCTGAAGCACTTCGTGATGGTGCTGTCGTCGGTGCTCATCATCGGCGGCGGGCCGTCCGCTGCCTCGGCTGAGGAGAAGCTCGTTGTCAGCACCTGGGGCGGCAGCTTTCGCGATTTGATCGACGAATCGATCGCGAAGAAGTTCACGGCGGAGACCGGCGTCAAGGTCGAGTATGTCACGGGCGGCACGATGGACCGGCTCAACCAGGCCAAGCTGGCTGCCGGCAAGCCCGAGAGCGACGTCACCTTCACGACGGCGCATGTCGGCTGGCTCTACGCCAATGACAATCTCTTCGAGAAGCTCGATCTCTCGAAGATCCCCAATGCCGCGCATCTGGTGGAGCAGGCCAAGATCAGCCCATACCACATCGGCGCCTGGGCCTATGTCTATACGATCGGCTATCTGCCGGATCAGTTGCCGAAGGGCGTCAGCTTCGACAGCTGGGAGGGGCTTTGGAATCCGGCGCTGAAGGGCATGATCTCGTCACCCGATTTCGATCCCAGCCACGTTATCGCCGTCGCCGCAAAATTGTCCGGTGCAGATGCGGCACATTGGGAGGCCGGCAAGGACAAGCTGAAGGCGCTGAAACCGAACTACAAGGCCTTCTACACCAACGACGCCAACAGCCAGCAGATGTTCGCGACCGGAGAGACACCGGTGCAGGTCGTGCTGTCGATGAACGCCTACTACATGCGTGATCAGGGGGTTCCGATCAAGCTTGTCATTCCCAAGGAAGGCGCGGTGCTCGGCGTTGACACCATGGGCATAACGAAGGGCACGGCCAAGGCTGATCTCGTCTACAAATTCCTGAATATCGCACTCGATCCGGCGGTACAGGCACAGATCGCCAATCTCAAGAAGGGAAGTCCAGTGGTCGACAACGCCAAGCTCTTGCCGGAGGTTGCGTCGCTCCCGGGCGTGTTCACGACGCCCGATCAATGGGCGCATCAGACCCTTATCATCGATCACAAGCTGCGTGCCGAAAAGACTGCCGAGTGGCGGAAGTGGTTCGCCGAAAACATCATGGCTCCCTGAGCGTAAGCAGCGGCCCGGCCGTGGCCGGGCCGCAATTTCCAGCGCGGAGTTCGCCGAGGAGTTCGCCAAGGAGTTCGTCATGACCAAGCGCCCGTTTCTGGGATGGTTCGTCTCGCCGGCCGGGCTTGTCGCGCTGGGGCTGACGGCTGCGATGACGGCCGTGTTTCAGTTCAGCATGAGGGCTTACATCCCGGGCTCGCTGGAAGTGGGCGGGTTCACGTTGCAGAATTTCGCGGCCATGCTCCGGCCGCTTTATGCGCTCGCGTTCTGGAATACGATCCTGCTCTGCTTCGAGACGGCGGCGTTCACATTGATCCTGGCCTATCCACTGGCTTATGCGCTGGTCCGCACGAGAAGTTCCGCGATGCGCTCTTTCATCCTGATCGCGGCGGTGACGCCGTTGTTCCTGGGGGAGGTGGTGCGGACCTATTCCTGGATGATCGTGCTCGGAAATAACGGCTTCCTGAACACGCTGCTGGTCAAGCTCGGCCTCGTCGAGCGTCCGGTGCAGATGATGTTCACTGCAGGTGGCGTGATCGCTGCACTGGTCCATGTGACGATGCCGATCATGGTCATCATGCTGGCCGCGGGTCTGTCGCATATCGACCGGAATTGCGAGAAGGCGGCGGAGAGCCTCGGCGCGGGACCGATCCGGGTCTTTCTGACGATCACTCTGCCACTGTCGATGCCAGGCATCATCGCCGGCTTCTCGACTGCATTTGCCTGGACGTTCAGCGCCTTCGCGACGCCGCAATTGATCGGCGGCGGGAGGGTCAGCACGGTATCGACGCTGATCTATCAGCTCGGCTTCTCGTCCTTCAACTTCCCCTTTGCCGCGAGCCTGTCGATCATCGGCCTCGCGCTGTCTCTGGCCGTCATCGCATTGTTGAAGCAGGCGACCAGGCCGCTGGAACGACTGGCGAGCGCGACATGAAACGGTCTCCCGCCGTCATGGTGCTGAGATGGTCGGGGCGTGTGCTTGTCGCTGCGATCCTTCTGTTCGTGCTGCTGCCCGGCATCGTCGTTGCCGTTACTGCGTTCAACGACCGTGCGATTCTTGCGTTTCCRCCGCAGGCATGGTCGCTGCGCTGGTTCTGGCGGGCATTCTCCTACAGTGATTTCGGCCGGGGCTTCTGGAACGGCCTCACGGTGACGTTATGGGCGTCGAGCATTGCGTTGGTCGTCGGCGCAGCCTTTGCCATCGCGATCCATCGCTATACTTTCGTGCTCAAGTCGGTGCTCGAGGGCATCTTGCTGTCGCCGCTGATCATCCCGCACTACACCATCGGCCTCGGCGTGCTGATCCTGGCATCGCAGACCGGCGCGGGGCGCGGCTTTCCGCTTGTCATCCTGACCCATGTGTTGCTGGTGCTGCCATTCGTGATGCGCAGCACCTTCATCTCGCTGGAAAATCTTGACAGCCGGCTCGAGCTCGCGGCTTCCAGCCTCGGCGCGACACCGGGCCGTATCCTGCTGACCGTGACGATCCCGCTGCTGCTGCCGGGGCTGTTGAGCGGTTGGCTGTTTGCCGCGATCCTCTCGTTCAATGAGTTTACGGCCACACTGTTCGTCAGCAGCCAGGCGACGCAGACGTTGCCGGTTGCGATGTACAATTATGTGCGCGAGTTCGCCGATCCGACGCTGGCTGCGCTGTCGGTGATCTATATCGCCGTCACCGCATTGCTGCTGAGCCTCGCCAATGCCTTCCTTGGTCTCGAGAAGATCCTCAATGTTGATGCACACTGATCGGATGGGCGTAACCGCGAGCAGCGAAACGGGCCGGCAAGGCCGGCCGGCGGTACAGCTCGACGGCGTGACCAAGCGCTTCGGCGACTCCATGGCCCTTCATGAAGCTTGGCTCAAGATCCAGCCGAGCGAGTTCATGACCCTGCTCGGACCGTCCGGCTGCGGAAAGACCACGCTGCTCAATCTCGTTGCCGGCTTTCTCGAAGCCGATAGCGGCGAGATCTTCATCGAGGGCACTCTGGTCACCGAAACGCCCGCCCATCAGCGCGAGATCGGCATCGTCTTCCAGAATTATGCGCTGTTTCCGCATATGAATGTCGCCAACAATATCGCCTACGGTCTGAAGACCCGCGGGATCGACAGGAAGGAGATTGCGCGCCGGGTCGACGATGCCTTGGCACTGGTGAAGCTGGACGGATTCGGCGACCGCAAGCCGCGGCAGCTGTCGGGCGGCCAGCAGCAGCGCGTCGCACTGGCGCGCGCGCTCGTGATCAAGCCGAAGGTGCTCTTGCTAGACGAGCCGTTCTCGGCGCTGGACAAGAATCTGCGCGCGTCGATGCAAGTCGAACTGAAGCAGATCCAGCGCGAGCTCGGCGTGACCACGATCTTTGTGACCCACGACCAGGGCGAGGCGCTATCGATGTCGGACCGCATTGCGGTGATGTCGGCGGGGCGGATACGTCAGATTGCCGCGCCTGGCGATGTCTACCGCCGTCCCGCGGATCGTTTCGTTGCATCCTTCGTCGGGAATGTGAATGTTCTGGCTGGATGTCTCGTCGAGCGGCGCGGAGAGGTCGCCACCGTATCCGTCGGTGACATGCGTATCGAGGTTCCGGCGGCGCCGCTCGCGCAGGCGGCGATTGGTGATGTTGTGGACGTCTTCATTCGGCCGGAGCATCTGGCCGTGACGTCAGGAAGCACGCCGGGGGTGCTGCGTGGAACGGTGACCACGCAGGTCTTTCAGGGCGATCACATCGATCTCTACATCGATGTCGCCGGCGTTGCGCGCGAGCCGGTCCTGTTGCGCGCCCCGGGGATCGCGGCGCTGTCGTCCTGTCCGGTCGGCGTCGAGATCGGATTGATGGTCCGATCTGACGACGTCGTGGCATTCTTGCCCGAACCGAACTCGAGAAGCGCGACATCATTGCCTTCCTCTAGGTCAAATTGGTCGACGGGCAGGGAGCGCCTCGAGGGACCTAGGTGAAAGGTTTTAGTACGAGCTGGTCGCTGGCCTTCGTGATTTTGCTCCAGTCGTACAGCATCGGCACCATCTGGACGGATGCCCATAGCGCATGCTGATCGGAATAATGCGGGCTCGCGGGGTGTCCCGACGCGCCGTGGAACACAACCCAGGCGCTGTTGTCCCAGTTGCCCATGTCGAAGACATAGCGCGCGACCGCACCATAGGCCGCGGTGAGGCCTGAGGAGGCCCAATAGCATCCATTGGCCATGACGGTATCGTTGTCGCCGCCAACCGGAAGCCCCGGCGGTTCGAGCTGCGTCGCCGCCTGGGGGAAGGCCGCCGATAACGGGTGCGACATGCGGACGTGATGCAGCTCCGACCAAGTCTTGTCCTTGTCGGTCTCCGCTGCCCGCTCGAGCGCCGCCGTCAGCGCGTGATCCCAATCCCAGCCGCCGAGGAACGCCGCATCGTCGTTGCGCAGCAATGATGGAAGTGCCCACCAGATCTGATTGAGTGGCGCTACGCCGGGGGCAACTCGGGCGACGGGATCTCGCGACACCGCGCTCAAACCCGACCGCTCGAGAACGATACGCGCAAGTTCGCGCCGCGTCCTCGCATAGGCTGCAGCCGCCTTTGAGTTGGCAGCCATGCACGCGTCCCAACCCACAATGAGGTCACGCAACGCGGCAGCGGGCCCTTCGATCGCCGGGAGCTGGTTCAGGCGGCCAATGAATTCGCGCGCTGTGAAGCTGTGCGTATCGGCATGGATGCTTCTCATGTCGCTGACAGTGGCTGCCGGAAGTGCGGCCAGCCGGTCGGCGATCCGTTTGGCCCGGTACGGAGGATGACAGTCGGTGCACAGATAATCCGGATGTTCGTCCGTGACGACACGGTTGTTCGCGGTCACCAAAAAGCCGTCCGGCGGGTCAAAGGCGCGCGGCATATCTTCCCAGGGAATGACGCCCTGCCATTCATACTCTCCCGTCCAGCCCGGCACCGGCAGCCAGCCATTCAGTCGCGGGCGCTGCGGCACGATGGCGCGCACGAGATTTCCGATCCGCCCGGTGGTATCGGCCGCGACCAGATTGTGATCGATCAGGCCCCAGCCTCGCGTCGCCTCATAGAGCGCGTCGACGCTTCCGGCGTGCAGCATCGGCAACAGGCAATCAAACGACCGATCAAGCTCGGCGAACTGCACCGACCGCAGCGTCAATGCCGCTCCCTGATGCGGATCGCCCGCGATCACCGGCCCGTGGTGGGTCGCGATCACCTCGACATCGACGGCAGATCCTCCGCGAACCGCGATGCGCTCGCGACGGATATCGCTGCTGCGCCATTCGTTCCGGAACAGGTAGCGGGACGCGTCGCCGGGCTTGAAGTTCTCGACATAGACATCGTGGATATCGACAAAGGCGTGGGTTACGCAAAAAGCGACATGGCCGTTGTGGGCAAAGTGTGGGAATGCCGGCACGCCCGGCACCGAAAGCCCGATAGCATCGAACGCGTCGCAGGCGAGGTGGAACTGCGAATACAGGCTCGGCATCTCGAAGACGCGGTGTGGATCGCCGGCCAGCAATGGCCGGCCGGTCGCGGTCCGCGACGGCGCAATCGCCCAATTGTTGCTGCCGCCATCGGTGGCCTCCGGGCCAGCGAGCGCTGCCAGTGCTTCGATCGCTGGCGCCAGATCCTGCAGCGCGGCAGTCCATCGCTTGCCTTCCGCGCCCGGCGGCGTGGCGAGAAAATCCTGGCCGCCATCGTCGTAACGCAGCTTGGCGACGTGATCCGGTCCGATTCTGCGCATGGCTGCCGCGCGCCACAACTTGAACCAGACCGAGCCCATCAGATAACCGCGCTGCCGCATCACGAGGATACAGTGCCACGGCTCCCAGCGTTCGACATCGCTCCCGACGAGGCCATACTCGAAAGGCAAGGGCGCACCCTGCGCCAGGAAGGCGTTGACGCCGCTCGCATAGGCTTCGAGCATCGCCCGCGCTTCGCCCGACAAACCGGCGAAGTCGCGCTGCGACGCGCCCGCGACATCGAGCCGCCGCGCCAGCGTATCCGCCGCGACACCCGCGCTGCCCTCCCATTCAGCCCAGCGGCCCAGCATCCGCCGGCGCGCGGCGTCCATCTGCCAGAGCCGGTCCTGGGCGTGGACATAGCCTTGCGCAAAGAAGGCGTCAGCCGTTCCGCGTGCGCGGACGTGCGGGATGCCCCAGGCGTCGCGATGGACGTCGACGTTGTTCTCAAGGCCGCGCAGCACGACCGCGCCTTTGGTCTGAGGCAGGCATGAAGGTCTGTCATTGGCAGCGCTTGTCACGCTCTTCTCCCGGTTTTGTCAGGCTTGTACACCAAGGCTTCGCGTTCGATCCATCTTCACGCGGACGGCCGACGATCGGCCCAGGGACGAATCCGCTCCAGGATGGCACCGAGACGCAGAACATCATTGTCTTTCCACCAGCGGCCGACGATCTGCAGGCCGGTCGGTAATCCATCGGCTCCGAAGCCATTTGGCACCGATAGCGCCGGATTGCCGCTCTGGTTGAACGGATAGACGAAGGCGTTCCAGCCGCGATTGAACAAAGCATCGACGGTCTTGCCGGCCTCGGCCGGAATTGCGGTGGTGGGCAAGGTGGGCGTCACGAGAAAGTCGTAGCTTTCCAGGAGCTTCTGCACACCGCGATACAACCGTGAGCGCGCGACCTGCGCCTTGCGAAAATCGACCAGAGTGGCCTTGCTACCCGCCGCGATCCATTCCACCAGGACCGGGTCCATCCGGTCGCGCCATTTTTCAAGATGGTGACCGAAATAGACGTTCAGATTAGCGAGGTACATGAGCCGGGCAGGGCCCGCGATCCAGTCCATTCCAACGCCGGCCTCCTCCACCTCGGCGCCAAGCTCCGCAAGGGCTGCGAGCGACGCCTTGGCGTTTGCCGCAACGTCCGCACTACAGTCGCTCATGGCGGACAGGTATCCGATCCGCAATCCCGACAAATCCTCCGAGATCAGGCCAGGCATCAGCGTCCCGTTGCCGGGCGCGCCGAGCGACCACGGATCGAGCGTCGACGGGCCCACAAGGCTGTCCATCATCAATGCGGCATCGGCAACGGTGCGCGTCAACGGGCCGGCTGCGGCATAATTGAAGAACGAATCCGAGGTCTGCTCATAGGGCACCGCGCCCGTGGTCGGCTTCAGTCCGACCACGCCGCAGGCGCCGGCGGGAATGCGGATCGATCCCGCGCCGTCCGTGCCGAGACCCAGTGGCCCAAGTCCGGCCGCCACCGCGACGGCCGCGCCACCGCTCGATCCGCCCGCGGTGCGGGCGGGATTCCAGGGATTGCGCGTGATCCCGAAGCTGGGTCCGTCGGTGTGGCCCTTGTGACCGAATTCAGGTGTGGTCGATTTACCTACCATGATCGCACCCGCATTCTTCAGGCGAGTCACCAGGATGTCGTCCTGCGAGGGAACGTTGTCGGCCAAGACCGCCGATCCGTGCGCAGTACGAACGCCCTTGGTGGCAAAGAGATCCTTGATGTTGACGGGTACGCCATGAAGCGGCCCGAGCTGTTCGCCGGCCATGACGGCCTGCTCTGCAACCCGCGCCTGCGCCCGCGCCGCGTCTGCGGTCACCGTCGCGTAGGCATTGAGCGTCGGTTGCGTCCGCTCGATCGCGCCCAGCACGGCGTCGACATACTCCACCGGAGACAAAGCGCGTTTACGGATCAGCCTTGCGGCGGTCGTGGCGGGCATAAAGAGAAGATCGCGATCAGACATCTCGGAACTCCATCAATCGGCAAAGCGGCGGCAACAGCCGTCAGGCGGGGACGTCGTGAAGGTGGCAGGCGGCAAGATGGCTTGGCGCGATCTCCCGCAGCTTCGGCTTCTCGGCTCGACAACGTTCGAACGCGAACGGACAACGCGGATGAAACGTGCAGCCCGGCACTGTGTCGATCTGGCTCGGCAATTCGCCGGTCACGACCGCGGCGCGGGCCTTGTTCGGCTTGACGCGAGGGATCGCCGCAAGCAGCGCTTGCGTGTAGGGATGCCGGGGAGCGGTATACAGTTCGTGCCTGGGCGCGATCTCGACGATGCTGCCGGCATACATCACCGCCACCCGTGCTGAAATGCTGCGGACCACCGCGAGATCATGGGCGATGAAGAGATAGCTGAGGCCGAGCCGCTCCTGGAGGTCGAGCAGCAGGTTGACGATTTGCGCCTGCATCGACACGTCGAGCGACGATACCGGTTCGTCGCAGACGATGAATTCCGGCTTCAGCGCCAACGCCCGCGCAATGCCGATGCGTTGACGTTGGCCGCCGGAGAATTCGTGGGGGAAACGGTCACCACACGAACGCGGCAAACCGACCATCTCCAGCAGTTCGCGGACGCGATCGTTGCGGGCGGCGCGCGACAGGCCGCCCGCGACGTCGAGCGGCTCTGCGATCGCGTCCTGCGCGCGCATGCGGGGATTGAGCGAATTCTGCGGGTCTTGAAACACGAATTGCAGCCGTCGCCGCACCGCCCTGAGCGCAGCCTTGCCGCTCGCCGGAGAAACCTCCTGGTCGAACAGCTTGATCGATCCGCTTGTCGCGGCTTCGAGACCGACCAGGATACGTCCCGTGGTGGATTTCCCCGAGCCTGACTCCCCGACAAGGCCCAGCGTCTCGCCTTGCCCAACATCGAAACTGACACCATCGACGGCGCGCAACGACGCGCCCCGCGCCGCAAAGGTCTTCAACAACTCGCGCACGACGACGATGGGCGCTCCACTCATGTGGCTGTTCCCGTGGCGATGCGCGGCGGACAACGCGCGAAATGGCCCGCCCCGGCGTCGACCAACGCGGGCGGCTCAGTCAGGCAGGACTTGATCGCCTCGCGGCAGCGCGGATTGAACCGGCATCCCGCGATCGACGTCGACGGATCCGGAATGTTCCCGGGAATGGTCGCGAGCCGGTGTACGTCCGCGTCGGGATCGGGCACGGCGCGGATCAGCCCTTCGGTGTAAGGATGCACCGGCCGTTCGAACAGGGCAGGGACGGCGGCGGATTCCACAACCCGCCCGGCATACATGACAACGACACGCTGCGCGAACTCCGCGACCACGCCGAGATCATGGGTGATCAAAATCACCGACATGCCGATTTCACGCTGCAACTCGCGCAGCAATTCGAGGATCTGGGATTGAATGGTGACGTCGAGGGCGGTGGTCGGCTCGTCTGCGATCAGGAGCTTGGGGCGGCATGCCACTGCGATGGCGATCATGACGCGCTGGCGCATGCCGCCGGAAAGCCGATGGGGGTAATCGTCGATGCGGCGCGAGGCGTCGGAAATCCGCACCATCTCCAGCAGCTCGACGGCCTGACGACGGGCGGCCCGCGCCGAGAGCCCCTGATGCTGGCGCAACGGCTCCATGATCTGGTCGGCGATGCTCAAGACCGGATTGAGCGAGGACATCGGATCCTGGAAGATCATCGCGATCTCCCTGCCGCGAATCTGGCGCAGCCGGCGTTGCGGAACAGTCAGCAGATCATGTCCGCCGTAGCGGATCGTCCCCGATGCGTAACGTGTGTTGGCACGGCCATGCAGCTTGAGAATCGAAAGGGCGCTGACGCTCTTGCCGCTGCCGGATTCACCGACGATGCCGAGGCATTCGCCGGCGCGAACGGCAAAGTCCACGCCTTCGACGGCGTTCACCCAGCCAGTGTCGCCGCGGAACTGGACCGTCAGGTTCTCGACACTCAGAAGGGTTTGCTGCGCCATTCAGGTCTCGATCTTCAAGCGTGGATCGAGCACGTCGCGCAACCCGTCGCCGAGCAGATTCATGCCGAGCGCGGCGAGGCTGACCGCGAGGCCGGGAAACAGCATCACCCACCACGCCTCGACCGAGTAGTCGCGTCCCTCCGCGATGATGTTGCCCCAGCTCGGGGCCGGCGGCGGCGGGCCGATGCCGAGGAAGCTGAGCGTCGCTTCCGCGAGAATGGCGTAGGCGAAGATGAAGGTCAGCTGGACGATCAGGGGTCCGAGACAATTTGGCAGCACGTGCTTGACGATGATGTGCACGTCGCCGGCACCGCTGACCCGCGCGGCCTGCAGATACTCCATCTCGCGAATGACCAGCACGGAGGCACGCACGATCCGCGCCGTCCGCGGCACATAAGCAACTGCGAGCGCCACCACGATACTGCTGGCCTGTGCGCCGAGTGCCGCGCCGATACCGATGGCCAGCAGGATCGCGGGGAACGCCATCAGCGCGTCCATCGATCGCATGACGTACGGATCGAGCGCGCGAAAATATCCCGCCAGGATGCCGATCATGGCGCCGAACACGCCTGAGAGCAGGGCCACCGAAAACCCGATCGACAGTGACAGGCGGCCGCCATAGAGCACACGCGTGAGGATGTCCCGCCCGTATTGATCGCTGCCGAACGGGAAGCGTGCCGATGGCGGCTTGAATCGGTAACGAATGCTCATCGCCGTCGGATCGGTGCCGGTCAGCATCGGCCCGATGATCGCGCAAAGCGTCAGGACGGTCACAAGCACCAGTCCGATCTTGAACGACCGGTGCGCGGCGAGCTTGCGCAGGACGGGAAATCGCCGGCGCTCCGCCAGTATCTGTGTCGACGGCGCAGCCAGCCCGACGTCAGTCATAGCGCACCCGTGGATCGACCAGGGTATAGATGATATCCACGGCAACGTTGATCAGCACGAAAGCGAAGCCGAACAACAGCATGGTGCCCTGGATCAGCGGGTAGTCGCGGGCCATGATCCCCTGCACCACGAGCCGGCCGATACCCGGCAACGCAAACACCTGCTCTACGACGACTGAACCTCCGATCAGGAGACTCAGGATGATGCCGCTGACCGTCACGACGGCGACCAGAGCATTGCGGAAGCCGTGCTTGCCGACGGTTCGCCACTCGCTGACGCCTTTGGCGCGCGCCGTCCGGATGAAATCCTGGTCAAGCACATCGAGCATCGCCGAGCGCGTCATGCGCGCCAGGAAGCCAATCTGAAACAGGCTGAGCACCATGGCGGGCTGGATCAGCGAAGCGAACCAGGCACCGGGGCCCGCCGTTAGCAACGGAGCATAGCCGGCGGACGGCACCCATCCGAGCTTCACGCTGAACAAGATGACCGACACGATCGCGATCCAGAAACTCGGGGCCGAAACCCCGATCAGGGCAACCGCCATGACACCCGCGTCGATCCAGCTGCTACGGAAATAGGCGGCCAGGATGCCGAGCGCGATACCAATCGGCAGGGTGATGGCGAGTGACAGGGCGGCCAGCGACAACGTCACCGGCAAACGCTCCCCGACCGCGGAGAGTACGGTCTGGTTCAGCACCAGCGAGCTGCCAAACTTGCCCTGTGCCAGGTTGAGGAACCAGGACAGCAGTTGCCGCCAGATCGACTGGTCGAGGCCGAGTTCACGACGAATCCGTTCCACCGCCGCAGGCGTGGCATCGGCTCCGGCGATCACGACCGCGGGATCTCCCGGCAGCAGGTGCATCAGGACGAAGGACAGCACCGCAACCAGCAGCAGGACCGGTATGGATTGCATGAGACGGACGCTGATCGTGCGAAACATGAGATACCCGATATGACGCTTTCTGCTCCTGCCCAGCCGCCGTTGTGCCGACGGCGCTACTTCAGCCAAACGTCCCAGAAATGAACGATATAATAGGGCATGAAGTTCACGACCTTGGCGGCGTTGTAGCTTCGCATCGTGCCCATATCGGCGATCTTGATCATGTAGGCCTGGTCCAGCACGCGCTTCTCGATATCGGCCCAGGCCGCGATGCGCTTTTGCGGATCGAGCGAGGCGTAGAACGCGTCATAGGCAGCGTCGAGAACGTGGTCGTCCTTGACGTGCGGGAAGGTGTAGAACATCACCTTCCATTGCTGCGGGCCGAGCAGCGGATTCGAGCAATAGCCGGTGGTGGACACGTTCCAGACCCCGGTGCCGCGCTGCATGTTGCTCGCGTTGGTGGTCCAGTCGACGATGTCGACCGCAACGTTGAAGCCGGCGTCCTTCATCTGCTCGGACAGGACCAGGATGGCGTCGCGGAAGTTCGGGTAGTTGGAATTCGTCTGGAGCACGATCTTCTCGCCGTTGTATCCGGCCTGCTTCAGCAACTCCTTGGCTTTGGCCGGGTTACGCTGGTCGTAATAGGGCTTCATCGCATCGCCCTGATAGTAAGGGCTCGACGCGTACACCAGCGAATGGCCCGGGCGCGAGATCTGTCCCATGGCTCCGGTGATATCGTCGATATTGACCACCGCCTCGATCGCCTGGCGAACCAGCGGATTGGTGGTCGGCGTCGCCTGCGTGTTCACCACGAACACCTGCATGCAATACGGGAAAATCTGCTGCGTGGTGATGTTCGCCTGGCCGTCGAAACGCTTGGCCAGATCGCGGGGAACGTCGCCGATGACGTCGGCGTTGCCGGTCTGCAACGCGGCGACGCGGGCGTTCGCCTCGGGCACAAAATTATAGCGAACCTGGTCGAGATAGGCGGTGCGGCGCCCAGCCAGACCGTCGGGCCCGGGCGCGCTCTCGTCGGGCACATAGCCGTCGAAACGCTTGATGACGAGATGGCTGTCCTTCACCCACTCGCCAAGCATGAACGGACCGGTTCCGACGATGTCGATCTCGCGCGCCGCCTTGTCCTTCTGCTCGGCCGGCAAAATTTCGAACGGATAGACCGGCGACTTCAGCACGTCGACGAACACGGCGTTCGGCTTCTTCAAGCGGATCACGAAGCCGTAGGGATCGAGCGCTTCGAAGCCGTCGACATCGGCGAGCACGGAGGCGTTGGGACTGACCCTGCGATAGCGTTCGAACGACGCCAGCACGTCGGCCGACGTCATCTCCTTGCCATTGTGGAATTTCACACCCCTGCGCAGCGTGAAACTGAAGACCGTGGCATCGGCATTGGTCTCGATCTTCGAAGCGAGAACGGGCCGGGCGTTATAGTTATTGTCGATCGCAACCAGCGGCTCGAACAAGTGGTGGATTACTTCGAGTTCGACGAGGCTTGAGGCGACATGAGGATCTAGCGTGCCCGGCCCGGAGAGATAGGCATAGACGAGGCTGCCGCCGCGGTTGGGTTCGGCGGCATGGAGCGGGGTTGCAAGCACGCCGAGCAGGGCAATCGACCGGCCCATCGCGGTGATCGTACGAAACATGGCCGAAAAGCTTGTCATTACAACTGCCTTCCTGTTGAGTTCGCGTATCAGTCGTCATTTACCCGCATGGATGTCCCGGCCGCGTTCACTGGACCGCTTTCGCGGACTGGCGTCGGTCGACTGAAGCGGCGACCTGCCTGAGGGCACCGTTGGTCGCGTCTAAGACACGATCGATGTCGTCGGGCCGGTGTGCCGCGGACAGAAACATGTTGTGCCAGGGATGCATGTAGACGCCCCGCCGCAGCGCCTCTTGCACGAAACGATGACCGAGCACGAAATCCGGATCGTCCTCGAACATGATCATCGGCATCTGAACCGGTCCGGTCTGCCGCAATCGCACATCGTGCGCCTGTGCCTGCGCCTCGAGCCCGTCGCGTAGCCGGCGGCCCATGGCTTCCATTGCTGCGATCGCACCGGTTGCGCGCAGTTTCTTGATCGTAGCCACCGCTGCCGCCATCGGCACCGCCGAGCACCAGAAGGAGCCGGTGACATAAACCTGTTGGGCGGCGTCGCGAAAGCGATCGGCGCCGGTGATCGCCGCAAGCGGATGACCGTTGGCGATCGCCTTGCTCCAGGCGCACAGATCGGGCCGCACGCCGTAGGGCTCCCAGCTGCCGCCGATGTGGAGGCGGAAGCCCGCCCTGACATCGTCGAGAATCAGCGCCGCACCGGCCGCGTCGCAGATCCTCCGGACTGCCTGCGCGAACGCAGGCGTCGGCGCCTCCTGATGGCGTCTCACATCATGCTTGAACGCAGTCACCAGCACTGCCGCGAGGTCGCGGCCGGCCTCGTCGGCGGCGCGCTCCAGGCTCGCAACGTCGTTATAGTCAAAGTGCAGGATGTGGGCTCGATCTTCCGCGGTGACGCCGGCCAGCGAGGGCGTGCACCACGGCGCGGCGCCATGATAGGAGCCCTTCGCCACCAGCACCTTGCGCCGCTGCGTGCCGGCACGCGCGATGGTCACGCAGGCCGTCGTCGCATCGGTGCCGTTCTTGGCGAACAGCACCCAGTCGGCGTGCGGAATGGTCTCGACCACGAGCTCCGCGAGCTCGACCTGGCATTCCGCGGGCCCGGTCATCAAGTCGCCGCGGGCGCGCTGCGCCGCGGCTGCGGCCTCCACATCCGGATCACCGTAACCGAGCACGATCGGTCCATAGCCGCACATCAGGTCGATATATTCCGTGCCCGCCAGATCCCGGAGGTGGCAGCCGCTCGCGCTGCGAAAAAACTGCGGATAGCCGGGAGGCAGCCGTGCGACATTCATGTGGCCCCACATGCCGCCGGGAATGACCTTCAGGGCTCGTGCCCGCAACGCCTCGTCCTGCGAAAGGAGCCTGGATGCGGTGTCATCAGGTGCCATGGCAAGTCCCTCGTGTCGGACGGCCGCGCCGTTGCGACGCCAGCATAATATATGATATATCATAGTTGCGAAGGCCTTTCTCGCCTTTTGATCTTGCAAAGACCGCGGGCAGACGTGCAGACCACGCATAGAGATTGGTCGCCTTTCGACTGGAGAGCAGGCCCCCTCGATGTCCAACGATGCTGTCGGTCTGGTCGGCCGCGACAACCTGACGGCCCGCGTGTTTGGGGAATTGCGGCTTGCCCTGATGGAGGGACGATTCCGTCCCGGCCATCGTTTCAAGATCCGCGAGCTCGCCGAAACGATGGGCGTCTCGGAAACGCCGATCCGGGAAGCGCTGATGCAGCTGGTGCGCGCACGGGTGCTTGACATGCAGGCAAGCCGCTCGATCGAGGTCGCCCGCCTGAGTGCAGCGCAGTACGAGGAACTACGCGGTATCCGGATTTTGCTCGAAGGACTGGCCGCCGAACGCGCAACCACCCGGATCTCCAAGGCTGATATCGCCAATCTCAAGAAATATCATCAGGCGCTGGTCGCAGCAGAACGCGGCAGGCGCTGGCGCGAAGCCGTGCAGGTGAACTGGCAATTCCACCACACGCTCTACAAGGCCGCTGACGCGCCCGAACTGCTCGAGATGATCGAGACGATCTGGCTTCGCAACGGTCCTCTGCTCAACATGTTGTATCCGCATGCGACCCCGACCTATCCGGGACGGCATCAGCATCTCAACGTGCTCGACGGTTTGACCGCGAGAAATCCCGAGGCCGTGAAGCAGTCGATCCAGGCCGATCTGATGGAGGGAGGCGCCAGACTGCTGAAACTGCTTCAGGATATCGAAGCCGGTGTTGCGCCATCGCAGCTGGATGCCGCAATGACATAGTTCGTCTCGCCAGCAAGTTTCCGGCTCCGTCGACAGGGCTGGGAAAACTGCGGCGAAATGGCGGGCCGTGCGTACGGCAAAACCGTGTGGTCCTGGCCGTCGTTGCTACGGTCAAGCTCTTGCGGAGGCGGCATTGGCGTCAACCGGCGCGGTGTCGGCGACTTTCGCAGGGCGAGGGAGGCCAGAACGAACTCGGCTCCCGGGAGAGCACGGCATAAGCCGTCCAACCACTGCGCAGGGAAGGCCGAGTGATTGGCTACACCTGTATGCTGCTGTGCGGTTCTCTCTGCGCACCACCTCGCGCAGCGGACCGCGGGTGCCAGCCGGCACCCGGCCTTCCCTGCGCCCTCTTGGCTCAAGAGGGCGGAGAGGCGAAGCAAAGCTCGGGCGAAATCAGCCGCGAGACCGCGAAGCTGCGTCCCATCGCAAGGCGATCGAGATGATCCTCACGCACGTTGACGGAGAGCCATTGCTGGCTCCACGGCCTGAACCATCAGGATCGGCGGGCAAGGGTCTTGGGTTGAACACGCGATCCGTCGATCACCTCGAGCCGGCCGCAGCGGTTCAAGGTGTGCAACTTCCTGCCGGGCCATGCGGGCCCCGGTCTAAGCGAGTGGCGAACGATCTGCCTGAATGTGGTCGGCGACAGTTCGACAATTTCTGCCAGCCCGAGCGCAGCACCGTAGCCGTCGGCACAGTCCTGGACCGGCCGCCACAATCTTTCATTGATGGTGACGAAATTCCCTGCCGGCCGCGTGCTCGCACGATCGATCAGGACCGGATTGCTGGCATGGGGCAACCAGGGCCCCAACAAGTGCTCGGCGTAATAGATCGCCAGCGAATCGGAATACCCGCCCGTTCCGTCGCGCCAGGCTCCAAACAGATAATGCAGGCCGTTGTGTCGCGTGATCGTGACATCGGCGAGTTCAAGGCCCGAAAGCAGCGTCGCGTGGCGTTCCCATTTGTCCGGAAAACGGACGCACTTGTAGAGGGCGACGTCGCCGTGGGTCGAACTCTCCGGGATCATCCACAACTCGCCAGCGTCCGCGATCAGAAACGGATAGGAGAGGTGCCAGGACTCCTCCAGCACGGGCACGACTTGTCCCACCGGGCCCGAATCGTTGAACTCGATCGCGGAAATTATTCCCTTTCCGATCCGGTGATCGAGATCTTCAAAGAAGACGAATGTTCTTCCCTGCCATGTGATGGGAAAGGGATCGGCGTAGAAGCGATGGCCGGGATCGGCAAGGACGTTCCAGCCCGGTCCCGACAGATCTCCGGTCTGCCAGACGCCTGCACCGTCATTGAAGCGCCATCCGACGTGCCAATGCGGGGCGTAGCAACAGAGGCGATAGATCTCCTTGGCGATCGATACGGCGAGGCCGCGCGCAACATACGCCGCCGGCCGCCGGCCGATGCCGTCTCCGGCGGGGCGGGCCAGCGGCGGCAGAATGCGCGGCCGTCCCGACAGGATTGCGGCCACCATGGTCAGGGTTCGCGCCATGACCGTGTCGAGCGCGCCGCTCAAGCCGGCCGCGATTTCCCCGGATGGGTGGCCGCGATCCAGGACCGCACCGTCGATCTCGTTGACGATGTCGATCACCGGAAGGTCGCCGGCGAGAATGGCGGCAAGTGCGGCGTTTTCGCCTGCGGTTCCGTTGAACAGCGGGCGGAGATACAGCGGAGCAGAACAGCTGGGATCCCGCGCCCCGTCGGAAAAATCGACGATCACGTCGGCGGTGCCGGCGCGCGCCTGCATCCGGTCCGGGATGATCTTCAACGTGTCGGCGCCGCTGTGTTTGCCCTTGTGCAAAACCAAACGCTCGAGTTCGAACAGCGCGTCGAGACCTGTGGGCCGTGACGTCGCCGTCGTCGTCCAGGCGATCTGAACCGGAACATCCCGGCCGTCGATCGACAGCGTCTCGCGGCCCATCCACCGCCGCGCATGCTCACGTTCACAGCGAAACTCGATGATCATGTCGAGCCAATCTATTCCGACCGCCGGTCAAATGACCTGGCTGAGAATTCGAACGTATTCCTCGACCATGGCATCCACCGAATAGCGCAACCTGAGGCCTTTGGCGTTTTGTCGCAGTTCGTCGCTCAGTTGCTGGTCCGTCAGCAGCTGTGCGACGGCCGCGGACAGCTTCGCATGGTCGGTGGCATCGACGAACAGGGCTGTCGGTTTTCCTTCGAAGGACAACACCTCGCGCAGGACGGGAAGATCCGTGACGACGGAAGGAACGCCGGCGTTCGCGGCTTCGACCGCGGCCAGACCAAAGGTCTCCGCTTGCGTCGGAAAGACGAATACATCCAGGCAGGCGAGAAAATCCGCTATCTGGCGCGGGGCGATTTCGCCGAGCAGATGCAATCTGTCCGACACTTTCAAGGCGTCCGCCAACTGCCTCAGCCGAGCCTCGTCGGCTCCCTGGCCGGCCAGTGCGAGGTGCCAGGATGGTTGATCCGGCAACAGACGTATCGCCGCATCGAGCCGCTTGTGCGGGTGCAGCCTCGCTGCGCAGCCGAGCAGCACGCGGTCCGGCGGCAGATTGAATGTCTGTCGTGCAGCTTCCTTCGACAGGCTGAGGGCCTTGTCGTCGAAACCGTGTGGGACATGCACCATGCGCGACCGATAGGCCTCGGGGTAGCGCGAATACTCGCGCTGCATGTCCAGCGAGTTGAGCGTGATGCGGTCGAAGAAGCCGAGGCTGCCCATGACGATGTCGGCCGTGCGGACCGGCCAGCTCATCGACAGCGCGGATGAAACCTGATTGGCGACGACCGGTGCGCGGCAGACGAGGCGCGACACCCCCGCGCCGATGACGTTGCCGAAATGCTGAAAGGTCAGAACAGCGTCAGGCCTGGCGGTCCTGATATGACGGCCGAGCGTCCACAACATTCGCAGCAGTGCCAGCGGATTTCCCGGCCGGCGCGCCGCGCAGTAGAGCGTATCGGGCGGCTCATCGAACGAATCCGATTTGCGGTAGAAGAACAGATTGGTGACCCGATAGCCGCGGTCGGTCAGTCCGGCGCCAAGCAGCCGGGAAATCTCCTGCGCACCGGCGTTCTCGGCCTGAGTTTGCACAAGAAGCACGTGTGGCTTTGATCCGCCGCTGCTCGGCCCTGCGAGTGCTGCCGCGGTCGAAGGCAGCTTCGGTGCCTCGCCCCGTTCTGTGCCTGGCTGGTAATGGAGCACGGATCCCGACCCGCTGAAGAAACGAAGTTTTCATCTTCTTAACCCGGTACCTACCATGCAGGCTTCGAGCGGACATCGACTAGCGTTAAACGGAGTTAATGCGCAGGCTGCCGGAAGGGCATCGTTCACGAGGGAATCCGCTGGTTTCCGAACGAAGCGAAGCGAGTGCGTTAACCAATTGGTCACGGTCGCGTATGGAGCGCGTAACCACCGATTAACCATAGATATTTACGTTGGAGCAGGCACTGAACAGTGTTCGCCAGTTGAATCCGAGTAAAATCCATGACGTTCGGTCGCCGTGCAGACCCGACAAGCTCCGGATCGATCGGTGTCGCCGCGTCGTGGCAGACCCGGGACGCGTCGAACGGTGAGTCCCGCGAACGCTTTGGCGGTGGGCTCACTGCCGCGGGTGCGCTCGCCTTCTTGCGGGACAACGCTCGCCGCATCCTGACGCTCGCTCTCGCGATCTTCGCCCTTGGCGTCGTCGTATTGTTGGTGATTCCGGTGCGATTTGCGGCGACCGCACTGGTCGTTGTCGATCCCCGAGAGCAGCGCGTGACCACGGAGCAGGACGTTCTGCCCGGTATAGGGCAGGATAGCGCCGCGCTGCAAAGCCTGGTTGAAGTCGCCAAGTCCGACGGATTTCTCAAGCCGCTGATCGAGCAGCTCAAGATTCGGGATGACGACGACATCTCCGGGGGACACACCGACCCCGCGCGCCTGCTCGAGAGGTTCCGCAACCGTCTCGACATTTCCCGTCGCGGACTGACCTATGTCATCGCCATCCGCTTCACCTCGAACCGGCCGGAGCGGGCGGCCTACTATGCCAATGCCATTGCCGAGGCGTTCGTTGCCGGCCAGGGCCGCATGCGTACGGATGCGACCGACGAGGCCGCCGACTGGCTCAGTAGCCGGCTCAAGACATTGAACGACCGGCTGAGGGCGTCGGAGGACGCCGTTGCCACGTTCAAGCTCGAGCACAGGATCGTCAATGCCGGCAAGGATTCCACGACGCAGCAATTGCGCGTGACCGAGCTGTCGCAGCAGGCTGCCGCTGCGCGCGCCCGGACCGAAGAGGCCAAAGCCCGCTACGAGCAGGCGCAGCGCGATCTGAAAGCGAATGTCGACAGCCCCGCCAGGCAGGATCTCCTGAGCGCGCTGCGCGCACAGCGATCGGCCCTCAATGATCAAATCGCGCAGAAGCGAGCGGTGTTCGGCGATCGCCATCCCGATCTCGTCATGTCGTACAGCCAGTTGAACGATCTCAACAGGCAGATCGAGGTCGAGCGGACAAAGGGCATCGACACCGCAAAGTCGGAATATGAGGCCCAGCGCGATCAACAGAAGGCGCTGGAAAACCAGATGAAGGCGGCCGAATCGCAGCTCCTGGTCGACGGTCAGGCTCTGGTCCGGCTCCAGGAGCTACAGCGCGACGCCGAGGCCAACAGAAACATCTACGAACAGTTCCTGTCGCGGTCCAAGACGACGAACGAGCAGCGCCTCCTGCAGAGTTCTCAAACCAAGATCGCGTCGTCCGCCATTCCGCCGCTTCGCTCGACGCTTCCACCGCTGCCGTTGCTGCTCGCCGCGCTTGCGATTGGCTCGCTGCTGACGTCGACGGCGGTGGTCGCCGCTACGGGACGCGGATCGGACAAATCCGTTCCGGAGGTCCGGGACCCCGAACCGGCTCCGCCGCAGCCCGCGGCGTGGGCACGTCCGCCTGTGTGGGCCCGCATTCCCGACCTGGTGCCTGGCGATGTCCCCAGAAACATCTGGCAAGGGCCGGTGTCCGCAACGAGCGAAATCGATCTCGGTGGTCATCTGCGCCCGCTGCTCGAGAGGCTGGAGAAGCTGCCAGGACCTCGCGGCAAGGTCGTCCTTGTGATGTCGGTCGGCAAGCGCGCTGGCGGCAACACCGTTGCGCGGTCGCTGAATCGATGGGCGGTGAACACAGGGAAGCTGAGCGTCCTGATCCGGGTGGAGCCGGACCTCGGCGGTGCCGCGGCGAGCCTCGCGAAGGACCAGGCCGAAGGTGCGACGACGGCGGACTTTCGCAGTGTCGATGAGCTGCTGGGTGCCGGCAACAGGCCCGAGCCGTCACCCGCGGACGATATTCGTTCGGAGTTCGATCTGATCGTCGTCCACGCCAGCTCCCTGGCCTTGCAGCCCGAGGCGGCGGCGCTGGCCGCTCACGCCGACCTCGTCGTCCTGGTCGCCCGCGAAGACGCGGTCGCTTCGGCCGCAATGCGCAGGGCAACGGCTGCGCTCTCCCGGTTTGTCGGTGTGCCGACCGGTATCGTGGTCAATCGTGTGCCGGCCGACCCGTCGGCGCGTCGTCGCGGCGAAATGCTGGGGCTGGCTGGTTGACGCCACCCGGCTGTGTAGTGCCGCGCGGTGCAATCGCTCTGGCTGAATCGACGTCTATTCGCCGGAGTCCGCGCCGCGGACCGCGTAGGCGCCGCGCTTCGATGCCGAGAAGCGCAGAAGCCCCAAAACCGAAGGATCGACTCCGGTTCGCCGACGACAGAGGATGTTGAGGGCGATGGTTGCGAGCGCCAGCGACGCGGTCGCCGAGATCGCCGCGCCGAGCACGCCGAGCCAGGGAATGAGGACGAGAAATCCGACCAGCCGCAGCGCCACGTTCGCGGCGACGACGGGGACATACTCACGCTCATAGCCGGTCAGCTGCAATATCGCCGCAGATGGACCGCCCGCCGCCTGGAAGGCCGTTCCGATCGCGAGCACGATCAGAACCCAGTGCTGCGCGGCGAAATGGGGCCCGAACAGGTTGAGAAGATGGGGGCCGCCAATCCAGATCAGGAGCAGTCCGCTGACCACGCACAACGCGGTCACCTCCGCCATGAGCCGCAACGTTCGCTCGAATTCCTGATGGTTCTTGCTGAAGTACAGCGAGGGGAGCCGCCGCGCGCCAAAGCTGTACAGTGCGGCCGACAGCATGGCGAAGATGTTGGCGAGGCGGGAGGCGGCGAAATAAATCCCGGCGGTTGCCGGATCCAGCATCCAGTAGACAAGAATGACGTCGAAATACTGGTTCGCGGCTTCAAGGATGGACGCGACCCAGAAATGAAGCGCGCTCGATCTCCAGCGGGACGTCTCGGAACGCGCCGCCGTGCCGCGGAAATCCGGCAGAGCTCGCGCAATCGCGATGACCTGTGCGACCAGGCCGACCGACATGGCAATCGCCATCACGGCGATCAGTTCGGCGGGATCGAGCTGCCGCTGGCCGGACATGATTGCGAGCAGAAACAGGACGACGCTGACCCGCCAGAAGAACTCCCGGTTGCCTTCTCCCATGAGAATGCTGACCAGCGAGCGCGCGATCTGGCTGCCCAGCATCAGTCCCGCATTCACGGCGGTGTAGGCCGACACCGCGAGAACCAGCAGCCACCCGTCGCCTCGCATGTTTGCCACGATCGCGATTGCGCCGATCGCAAGCAGCATCGCGACGGAGGAAATCTTCAGGCTCGATAGCAGCACGCCTTTGGTAAGATCGGGCCGATTTCCCACCCGATACTCGTTCAGGAATCGCACCAGAAGCGATTCCTGCCCGACCAGCCCCACGACCGCTGCCATCTGGGCGACCGAAAGCCAGGTCGCAAAGATGCCGAATCCGTCGGGCGACATCGTTCGTGCCGCCAGCGAGAACAATGCAAACGCAAGCGCGCCGCTACCAACCTTGAGCAGGATGGTTCCGGCAACACCACGCGTTACGTCGCGCCGCATGAACTGGACGATGGATTTGATCATTGAAGATTAAGGGGTAGCTCTCCCCTGAAGAGATACGTTCCGATACGGGCGACAGCCTAGCACGCCGAAAAATCGCGAGTGTTAATGGGCGTGCTCCGGGATGTTGCCGGCTGCGACGACGTCGCCGCCGGGCCGGTTGCTTCACTATGGAACATCGCCGACCCGATTGTCCCAGATAGAGCAAAGCCCGACCCGATCGCGCGGCGGCAGAGCGCCGCATCGATGGCCAATGACGGCGAGATCGGCCGTCTGGATGCGGACCGGTTCGCCGGGAACGGCCGCCGAGTTGCGGGACACCGGAATTTGCAGGGCGTCCCGAGCAAGGCGCGTGCCGGACATCGTGGAGATGACCAGGTCTCCGCTTCATTAACCGAGATATCGGGAAATGATCGCGTTTGGTCTTGCGATGCGACATCAGGCGAGAGAATTGCTCATGCAACCATCGTTGACCGCGGGAGCCATTGACCATGACGGCGGATAGAAACGTGACCGAACCGATTGCCGCAGCCGGCACTTCGGCGATCGTTGCGGACATCGCCATCGTCGGCGGCGGCCTCGCGGGATCGCTCGCGGCGGCCGTGCTCGCGCGGGCAGGGCATCGCGTCGCCCTGATCGACAAGCGCGCGGTCTATCCGGACGAGTTTCGGGTCGAGAAGATCGGCGGCCATCAGCTGGAGATGTTCCGCAGGCTGGGCTTCATCCGCGGCCTCGAGAGCGTCGCCTGTTCATACGACCGCGTGCTCAATATCAGGGAAGGCAGGGTGATCGATGTCAGCGTCGGCCAGGCTTACGGGCTTCCCTATGCCGGTCTCGTTGCCATGGCGCGCGGTCAGCTGCCCGATCCATCCAGCCTGATCGTCGACGAGGTCACCGCGGTCAGCTGCAGCGACGACCTGCAGCATCTCGAGCTCGCTTCCGGACGGCACGTCACTGCGCGCCTCGTCGTTCTGGCCACCGGCATGGCGGGAGTGCTCGGTTACAGGTTGGGCATCAAGCGGCAGGTGCTGGCCGAGCGCCATTCGGTCTCGTTCGGCTTCACGATCGCCCGCCGGGATGGCGCGCCGTTCGATTTCGAGGCGCTGACCTGTTACGGCGAGCGCACGGCGGACGGCATCGATTATCTCAGCCTGTTTCCGGTGCCCGCCGGCATGCGCGCAAATCTCTTCATGTTTCGCGACCCGACCGATCCGATCATGCGCGAGCTGCGTCGTGATACGGAAGCAACGGTTCTGCGCTTGCTGCCGGGATTGCAGCCCTATCTCGGCGATTTCCGCGTGACCGACCAGGTCCGGAATTGGGTGATGGATCTGTCCGTCGTCGAAGGACATCTCCAGCCCGGCGTCGTGCTCATCGGCGATGCATTCCAGACCAATTGCCCTGCCGCGGGCACGGGCGTTGCCCGCCTGCTGGTCGACGTCGAGCGCCTCTGCACCGAATATGCGCCGCGTTGGCTCAAGACGGAGGGCATGAGCAAGGAGAAGATTTCGGAGTTCTATTCCGATCTCGTCAAGGTCGCGGCAGACCAGCAATCACTGAAGATGGCGCGGTTCCGTCAGGCTCTGACGTCCCGCAACGATGTCGGCTGGGACCTGCGGCGGCGGCTGCACTTCCTGCGGCGTCGTGTCACCCACCAGGTCGATCAAATGCGGCCGGGCTGGCTCGCGCAGGTTCGAAGCGCGTTGCGCGCCTGAGCGCTGCACCCGTCGGCGGCTAGCGCCGGTCAGCGCGTGGGTGTCGAGGTGCGGGTCGGCAGGAGCCTGAACTCCGACATTCGCTTGGCGGCCAGTTTGAGCCAGGGAGCCTGCTTCAGTGCGAACAAGGATATGGCGCCTGCCGTGCTGCCGGCCTGCGTGACCGCCCACATCGGCGAAGGCTGCGCGCCGAACAGTTTCTTGTAGGGCTCGTCGCCGATGGTGAAATCGAGCATCTGATCACCGCGCTCGATGCAATCCCGCGCCACCTGCTCGAACATCAGCGCGCCGAGGGACTGGCTCTTGTATCCGGCAATGTCGAAGGCGCTCATGATGACGAGGAAGCTGCCCTGATGGCAAAGTCCGAGCACGGCGGCGATCACCTCGCCATCCATCTTCATGGTATAGAGCCGGACAAAGGAGCCGAGACCGCGGAGCGCCACGTCGGAATAGAAGCCGTAATATTCGGGACGCTGCAGCAGATCTCCGTCGCCTTGTGCCTGAAAGCGCGGACCGCGAAACTTCTTCATCACGTCCATCGCGTCGCGCACGGCGGCGCCGTCATCGCAGCATGAAAAGCCGAGCGCGCCCTTCTTCTGGAGCTGCCGGTATTTTTTTGCGAGCTCCTTCTGATAGGAGCGATCCATCGCACTGGCTCGCCATTGCTCGAACGGCGCGACGAGAACGGTCGCATAGGCATTGGTGTCCATCGCGACGCGGCGGGGCGCGGCCAGGAGGTTCTCGATCGGAAGCCGTCCGTCCGGCAGCTTGGTCATCCGGAGCAGGTCGAACGGGCGGACGAGGCACCGAATCTCCGCGCACGCGCTTTCGTCCTTGAGCAGGTCGGAAAATACGTGTGGGCTGCACACTGGCGCCAGATAGTCGGAGACGCGGAGGTCGGCGAATTCGACGGTCCGTATCGGACCGCGCCTGACCCGCAGCAACGGCAGCACCATCGCAAGCCTGCCGGTCGGGCGGTGGCGGACCACGACAACCAGAGGGGTTGCCTCCGCATGAGAGGCGAGCCTGGTGTAGAGGCTATCCAGCCAGAGGGGATGCTGGAACGCGGTGGCGGCCGAGTTGCCAAACAGCTCTGCGTAGTCCGGAGACAGAAAGTCGAACGCCTGCTCGATGGCGATGTCGAACGTATTGCTAAGCCTGTTCATGCGTAACCAGGGACACCAGATAAGCCGGGAAGATCGATCGAGCCGGGTCTGCGCTTTATAGCAGGTGCGTTACCGGCGAGACACCGGCGGCGTGCAATCTGCATTAATGCATCGAGCCGGGTGCGTATCGTTACCAAACCGTTAAATGTCGCGGGCGAGGTGCCTCGCACAGGGAGATCGAGCTGCGCTAGCAAATTATTAACCGCGCCTAAGGAAGGTCATTTCATGGCCAGCCTGCACACCGAGGTGGATTCCGGGGCACCCGGGAGCGCGATCTGGACGACGCGCAGCGCTGGCGTCGAGGGGATTGCGAGGGCCGCGATCAGCTGCTCGATCACGATCAACGTGGTCGCATCGATGGGCACCTTCAACACCGCGCTGCTGCCGGCAGAGCTGACCTATCTGCAACAGGCCGTCGCGATTCTGATGTGGGTCGTCCTGATCTACGCAAGCGCGTTCGTGCGCCCGCGTCTGCGGTTGCAGTTCAACCCCGACTTGATCGCGCTGGTCGCATTCTACACCTTCGCCGTCGCCTCGGTGTTCTGGTCCAGCCTGAGCGTCGCAGCGATCATGAAGAGCGCGGCGCTCGCGATGACGACCTTCGGCGCATTCTGCCTCGTCACGCGTATCGACATGGACGAGGTCGTAAGGGCGACGGCCCTTGGACTTTTCATATTGGTCGCCGCATCGGCATTCTTCGCGGTTGCGGTGCCCGACATCGGGATAGACCACAGCTGGATGCACAACGGTCAATGGCAGGGCGTCTACGAATCGAAGCAGACGCTGGGCTTCGTCGGCGCGTATCTGATGTTCCTGACCTGCTACCGGAAGATGACAGGGCAGGGATGGCTGGCCTTTCTCGTGGTATTCCTGCTGGCGTCAATTTGCGTCCTCGCGTCGGAATCGCGCGGCGCCGGTGCCGTTGCCCTGGCTGCCTGCGCACTGCTCGTGACCTCGATGTGGTCGGTCGGCTGCATGAGGCTCTATGCGCTCCTGCCGTTCGTCATGTGCATTCTGGCCGGCTTCCTGATCCTGTATTTTTATGCGACGGGATATGACGCCATCCATATCGGCGACGCCAGCATCGATTTTACCGAACGGACCTTCATCTGGCACTACGCGATCAGCCATTTTGACGACGCGCCGCTGCTCGGCTTCGGGATCAACGGATTTTGGACGATCCCGTCGATCTACGATTATTTCGAACAGAGCCGCGGCTGGGTGCTCGACAATTATCACAGCGGCTACATCGCGATCCTGATCGAAACGGGATTGTTGGGGTACACGCTGTTTGCCGCGAGCGTGCTGCTGTTCTCGAGCAAGATCCTCTATCTGATTTCCGCTCGCGCGATCGACCGGTCGCACTGTGCGCTCATCATCGGATTTGTCGTCCTGAGCTTTCAGACCAACTTCACGGAGACGACATTCCTTCGCTCGACGATGTTCACGTCGGTGCTCCTGGTGGGGTTCTTCTTTGCGACGTGTCGACCTGTGCCACAGACAGAACTCTAGTCACTCCGAATGGACGCAAGATGACCGCCATACGCGCTCGCTGGCCGAGAAGCTTCAATCTTGCAGCAACGGCATTTTTTCTCTCGCTATTCTCCCACGCGCACGCTGCCGAGCAGGCCGCTTCCCGTGACACGCCGCGATTGGGGCGTGGCATCAACATTCTCGGCTATGACGGGATCTGGGAAGGAGGTCAGAACGCGCCATTCCGCCTGGACAATTTGACGGCAATCAAGAAGGCCGGGTTCTCGCACGTCAGGATCAATTTCTTCGGCTTCAAGTTCATGGGCGTGGGGAATGTCCTGGATGAGATTGTCCTGAGGCGGCTTGACGCCGTCATCGAAGAGGTTCTCGCGAGGGGCCTCATTCCCATCGTCGACGAGCACGATACTTACCTTTGCCAACGCGACGTTTCCGAGTGCGCCGACAAGCTCAAGGCGTTCTGGCGGCAGATCGCCGAGCGCTACGCCGGCAGATATCCGGCGCTCGTCTTCGAGGTCTTGAATGAGCCTGGCGGACAGATGACGTCCGCCGCCTGGAATGCGCTGCTCAATGAATGTCTCGGCATCATCCGCCGCACCAATCCCGAGCGGCCGGTCGTTGCCGCCGTTCTCAACACGGATGAGATCCCCGTCGACGAGCTGGTTCTGCCGGCCGATGACAGGCACCTCATTGTCACCTTTCATTATTACGCGCCGATCCGATTCACGCATCAGGGCGCGCCCTGGTCACAAACGTTTTCGCGGATCGGGCCCCTGGATTGGGGCAGTCCGGACGACGAGGCGAAGGCTGCGGCCGATTTCAGGAAGATGAGTCACTGGGCGGAGAGAGAGAAGCGTCCCATCTACCTCGGTGAGTTCGGTGTGTACGAGCGTGCTCCATCCGACAGTCGCGTAAAATACCTGTCGTTTGTGGCGAGAAGCGCCGACAGGCTCGGCTGGGCATGGGCCTATTGGCAGTTCGACCATGATTTCGCGATCTTCGACAGCGCGCGTCAGGCCTGGAAGCCGGACCTCCTGCGCGCCCTGATCCCGATGCCGCATTGAAGCGGCGGCGCCGAACCCGGTGCCGCGGCAGTGCGGCCTTGCCAAGGACAGGGCTTCACGCCGTCAGCGAGCCACGCGAGGAACATAGTGTTCGAGCTCGGGATCCGGGAAATAGATGGTCCGGCCAAGTTCCGCCGAGCGATAGAGTCCCATCAGCATTTCCATCACGCCGACCCCGTCATCGAAGGTTTCCGCCGGATCGATGCCTCGCCTGAATGCCTCCACCATATGGCGGTTCTCATCGGTGTAGCCGTAAATGCCGGCTTCGTCCTCGACGACCGGCATCAGACCCTGCTCGGAATTCTGCTTCTCGACGAGGTCCTCGCCCTCTGATCCGCTGATCGCGCGGGAGAGGAAGACCTTGAGGCCAGTCGAGAGCGAGGAGAACTCCATCGAATATTCGGGGCCAAGCAATTCAAGCTGGATGCGCAAGCCGGCGCCGACATAGGCCCATGAGGTTGTCGCCTCGATCATCAATTGATGCCCGTCGGCATCTTCCAGCGTGAGCATCCCGCGCGCGAAATCCTCGACCGGACGTTTGATGAAATCGACCCCCATTCGCGTCTTGAGGTCGGCAGCGTAGTGGGGGCGCGTCCATTTGAGATTGGCCGTCGTGGCGCTGGCGCTGAGCAGCCGCAAGGAGTCGCGCTTTGCGCCGGGCGCGGTCAGCATGAAGCGTGCGACCTCGACTGAATGGCACATCATGTCGGAGAGCACGCCCCCTCCTTGCTTGTCGCCTTGCCAGAACCATGGCTCGTGCGGTCCTGAATGCTCCTCGGCGGCACGCGCGAGATAGGGGCGTCCACTTCCGGGTACCGCCCGCCGCCAGATGATGTCCTTGCCGCGCACGACCGCGGTCGAGAAAAGCTGGTTCTCCAGATAGCCATGAAGCAGGCCCGCATCCTCGACGAGCCTGCGCATCTCCCGCGCTTCGGCAAGCGTGCGGGCGAGCGGCTTTTCGCAGGCAATGGCGCGCAGGGGAGCCCCGGCCTTGGTCACGCGGTGGATCTCGCGCATGATGTCGAGACGGCTGTCGTTCGGCGTCAGCAGCCAAAGCGCATCGACCTCGCCGGACATTGCCATCGCTTCGATGCTGTCGAACACCCGCGCCGGCCCAAGGCCAAGACTGCGCGCCTTGTCCGCGATGCGCGTGCGCCGCTCGGCGGAGCGGCTGTAGACGCCGCCGACGCTGACGTTGCGCACGCCGAGCATGGACTGCAGATGGAACGCGGCGATGAAGCCGCTGCCGACAAGGCCGATGCGCAGCTGTGGAAGTTCCGTGAGCTTCTGCATGTCAGAGACCTCCTTCAATGAGAATGCGGTGGTTCAGACCGACGTGGGTGTTCTGCGTTGCCTGCCCGGGATCGCGGCCAGCAGCGCCTGCGTATAGGGATGCTCCGGCCGTTTCAGCAGGTCTGCCGTCGGCCTGATCTCGACGATCTCGCCGAGGCGCATCACTGCGATCCGATCACAGACCTGGGCCGCGACGTTGAGATCGTGGGTGATGAACAGCACCGCCAGCCGCAGCCGCGCCTTCAATGTCTCGAGCAAGGCGAGCACCTGCGCCTGGACCGAGACGTCGAGCGCCGACACCGGCTCGTCGGCCACCAGCACCTCCGGGTCGAGCGCCAGCGCGCGCGCAATTCCGATCCGCTGCCGTTGCCCTCCTGAGAATTCGTGCGGAAAGCGTCGCGCCGCGCTTGGGTCGAGACCCACGAGCGCCAGCAGTTCCTCGGCACGCGCGCAGGCCTCCGCCTTCGGGACACCATGCGCGATCGGTCCGTCGGCGATAATCCGCCCGACGCGGCGACGCGGATTGAGCGAGGCGAAGGGATCCTGGAACACCATCTGGACGTGCTTGCGGGCGGCCCGCAGGCGGGCCCCACGGGCCGCGGAGAAATCCAGTTCGCCGATGCGGACCACGCCCGCATCCGCGTCGGTCAGACGCATCACCAGCCGGCCGATCGTGCTCTTGCCCGAGCCGGACTCCCCAACCAGGCCAAGCGTCTCGCCGCGCCTGATTTCGAAGTGCACGTTCTTCGCGGCTGCGACCTCGGTCTGCGAGCTGAACCAGTCGTTGCCACGATAGGTCTTCGCAAGTCCAGTTGCAGCGCAGGCGATCGGTTCGTCCTCGACCGCGGCCCGGACCGGCGGGGTCCCGCCGGGCACCGCGGCGAGCAGCCGACGCGTATAGGGATGCTGCGGGCGTTCGAGCACGTCCTCCATTGGCCCCTGTTCGACGACGCGGCCCTTCTCCATGACCGCGACGCGGTCAGCGATGTCGGCGACGACGCCGAAATCATGCGTGATGAACAGCACTGCCATGCCGCGCCGCTGCTGAATGTCTCGGATCAACCGAAGGATTTGCGCCTGTGTGGTGACGTCGAGTGCCGTGGTTGGTTCGTCCGCGACCAGGATCGATGGTTCGAGCGCGAGGGCCATGGCGATCATGGCGCGCTGACGCTGGCCACCCGACAACTGATGCGGGTAGCTGCGGATGATCCGCTCCGGATCGCGCATGCCCACCTCTTCGAGGAGGGCGAGCAGGTGGGCGCGCCGCTCGGTTGGCGTGAACTGGTCGTGCGCCTCGAACGCTTCCATGATCTGGTCGCCGATCCTGATCACGGGATTGAGCGCCGTCATCGGTTCCTGAAAGATCATCGCGATGCGTCGCCCGCGCAGCGTCCGCCATTCTGCTGCCGGGAGGTTCAGCAGATCGCGGCCCTCAAAGTGAATGGCCCCTGCAACCGGACGAATGGCCTGGGGCAGCAGGCCCATCACGGCAGCGGCGCAGACCGATTTACCGGAGCCGGATTCACCGACGACGCAGAGGATCTGCCGCGGATACAGGGCAAGTGAAACGTCCTCGACGGCAGAGGCACGATCCGCGCCGGCGGGCAGCGCCAGCGTCAGCCGCTCGATCGTCAGGATCGCCTCTGCCATCTCGCTCATGCTGTCCGATCCGACATTGCGGTCTTTCTCATCCTGGTCACGCTGCCAGTGCGATGCCGTCCTTGCGATGGTCCGACGCGCCGAAGATGACGCCCCGGGAAGGATCGACGTGCACGGCTTGACAACCTCCAAGCGGTTCGTCCGCCCAGACCACGCGATGACCGCGCGCAATTAAGTCGTCGGCGACAGCCCCGGGAATCGTGGGTTCGAGCGTCAGCGTGCCATCGAACGCAAAGCTGCGCGGCACGTCCGAAGACTGCTGAATGTCGAGCCCACGATCGAGCACGCCGCCCAGTATCTGCATATGTCCCGCCGCCTGGTATTGTCCACCCATGACGCCAAAGGCCATGATCGGCTTGCCATGCTGCGCCAGCAGACCCGGAATGATGGTGTGAAAGGGACGCTTTCGCGGCGCGATGGCATTGGGATGTCCTTCGAAGAGGGAGAATCCCGAACCTCGGTTCTGCAACAGCACGCCCGCGCGAGGGGCGTAGATGCCGCTGCCGAAGGCGAAGAACAGCGAATTGATGAAGGACACCATGTTGCCGTCGCGGTCGGCGACTGCAACGTAAGCCGTGTCACGATGAACAGGCATGTCGAAATCCGCCGGCGCGCTGGCACGCTTCCGGTCGATGGAGGAGCGCAATGCCGCGACTGACGCCTCCGAGAGCAGCGCGTCGACATCGAGCGGACGGAATGCCGGATCGGCGACCAGCGCGTCACGCTGCCGGTAGGCTGCCTTGGTTGCCTCGGCAAGGAGGTGAATGCGATCCGTCTCGCCGAGCGCGGGGTCGGCCATGTCAAAGCCGGCAAGGATGCGGGCGATCAGCAGCGCCGCGACGCCCTGTCCGTTCGGCGGACATTGCAGGATTTGATGATCGCGATAGTCGGCGCTGATCGGCTCGACGTACTCCGATCGGGCGCTTGCCAGATCTTCAAGCTGCATCACCCCGCCCAGCGCCTTCAATGTTGCGACGATTTCTTCGGCGACGGCACCTTCGTAAAAGGCGGCGCGTCCCTCGCGTGCAATCCGGCGCAGCGTCGCGCCGAGTGCGGGATGGCTGAGCTTGCTGCCGACGGCGGGCGCAGTGCCGCCGGGCAGATAGACCGGTACGCCAGTCTGATGTCGTTCGATGCGATCGGCGTAGCGAGCCCAATCCAGCGCGGCGCGGGGCGTGACCACAAAGCCGGTCTCGGCCGCGCGGATGGCGGGCGCCAGAACCTCGTCAAGGCCTTTTGAACCATGGTCGGCAGAGAGGCGGCACCAGGCATCGACCGCACCCGGAACCGTGACGGCAAGGGGTGAATGGTCCGGGATCGACGCCAGCCCCCGTTGCCGAAACCAGCCGAGTTCGGCCTTCGCCGGCGCCCGGCCGGAGCCGTTGACAGCGACGGGTTTGCCGGAGGCGGGAGCATAGATCGCAAAACAGTCGCCGCCGATGCCGGTCATATGCGGATCGATGACGCCCTGGAGGGCGATCGCGGCAATGGCGGCATCGACGGCATTGCCGCCATTGCGCAGCATCTCGACCGCAGCGAGTGTCACAGCCGGATGAGAGGTCGCGGCCATGCCCCGGTCGCCCACCCCCAGCGAGCGCCCCGGCACCATGAAATCGCGCTGTCCCCAGCTCATGCCCTTCTCCGATTGTTGTTGTGGGGCCGCGTGGCGAGGGCTGCGGCAGCCGGTTCATCGCAGAGGATATCGACGTTGCCGTGCAGGCGGAGCGCCGAGGCAGGACAAGCTGCCGTCATCGGACCCTCGATCGCGGCTGCGAGTGCGGCTGCTTTCTCCGGTCCCCTGGCGACAAGGAGGATGCTCCGAGCCTCCAGGATTGTCGCTATGCCCATTGTGATCGCACGTTCGGGAACCGACGCCGGATCGGGAAAATTGCCGGCATTCGCGATGCGGGTTGCTTCGTCGAGTCTGACTTCGCGGGTACGTGAGGCGAAATCCGAACCTGGCTCATTGAAGCCGATATGGCCGTTGGCGCCGATGCCGAGGAGCAGCAGGTCGATGCCACCGGCAGCCGCAATCTGCGCCTCATAGCGCGCGGCCTCGGCGGCGAGATCGTCGGCCGTGCCATCGGGGAGCCTGGCCCGACCGGATTCCATGTCCACATGCCTGAACAGATGCTGCTGCATATAGGCATGGAAGCTTCCGGGCGATTGCGGTGCGATGCCCACATATTCATCGAGGTTGAAACTCGACACCTTTCGGAAGGAGATGAGGCCGGCGCGGGTTGCGGCGACGAGGCGGGCATAGACTGGCGTCATCGTCGCGCCGGTCGCAAGACCGAGGGTAAGAGGCTGCCGATCTTGCAGCCTGGCGATGACAAGGGCGGCCGCGCGCTCGGCGACGGCACCAGCATTGCCTACAACCTCAACTCTCGGCGCATGCTCTTTCATGCCGCGACATTTGCCCCCGCGACGGGAAGGGCCAATGGACCGGCATCCCTGCCGATGCCAAACAGCGAGCGATGCACGAGGTCGATCGCGCTGCCGATCGCACCGATCAGCGTGGCGCGATTGCCGAGCGCGCTGAGCTCGATACGAACGGGCTCGCGCATGCAGCGTCCCAGATGTTCATCGATCCGGAGCTTCAACTCGGGCCGTGCGCCGATGCTCCCCCCCAGGATGATGATCTCCGAATCGAGGATGCTGTGCACGGCCAGGATCGCGGTCGTGAGAATCCGGCTGACCTCGTCGATCGTGATCCGTGCCGCCTCCTCGATGTCGAGCCGATCGAAGACATCGCGCACCGTGCTGCCGGGGCTGCCGCCGAGCCCGAGATAACGTTCGACGATGCCGGCACTGCCGATGGCGGTTTCCAGGGTGCCGAACCGAAGGCCGCGCGCATCGTAGGGATCGCCCCCAAGCGGCAGGTAGGCGATCTCGCCGGCCGCCCCGCGTGCACCGCGCACGAGATAGCCGTCGGAAAAGATGCCCATGCCGATGCCGGTGCCGACTGCGATGAAGGCGAAACTGCGCGCCCTGCGGCTGTTGCCGCGCCAATGCTCCCCGATTGCCGCGAGATTGACGTCATTCTCGATGGCGACGTCGATCCCGAGCCGTTCGCGCAGCGCGGCCCTCACGTCCAGGCTATCCAGTCCCGGGATATTGGGCGCGATCACGATGCTGCCCGACGCCGGGTCGACCATCCCCGGACTTCCCATCACGCCGCCGCGCAAACGTTGCGCCGATACGGACGCGCGCTGAAGCAGGGCATCCTTCATGCGCTCGATCTGTGCGACCACGGCAGCGCCGCCGTCGCTAGATGTCGGTTCGATGCTCTCGGCGACGATCTCACCGTGCAGATCGGCAAGTGCGATGTGCAGTTTCGTGCCGCCAAGATCGATGCCCAGCACGAAGGCGGCGTCCGGCCGGAGCGCATAGGTGACGGCGCTTCTCCCCACGCTGCCCTGAATTTGCCCGTCCTCATGGACCCAGCCGTCGCGCTCGAGATCACGCATCACTTCGGAGATGGTCTGCTTGGACAGGCCCGTGCTGCGGGCGATTTCGGCGCGCGATACCGAGCGATCACGCAGCAGGCGCTCAACCACGAGGCGCACGGATTGCTGCCGCGCTACGGGCGATGAGGGGGCGTCTTGCATGAGCCTCGATCCAATTAGTCAATATACAGAACTAATACATCGCTGAGCTTGCAGTCAAGGGGCGTGGCGTGCGGATTTTACCCGTCTATGGGCTGACATATTGTAACTTAATTACATGTCGTAGGGGCAATTTGTTCGGGATATTTACAAATTGAATTGGGCGTGCTTGTCTTGTCCTTCGACARCAGAGCCTGGGACGAAACCTTGGGACGAAAGGAATTCCGTATGAAGCGGATGGGCACGGCGTTGGCGGCAATTCTGATGATCGCATCGGGCGTTGTCTCGGCGAGTGCCGTGACATTGCGGGTCGGCGTTCAGGACGATCCCGATGCGCTCGACCCGGCGCTCAGCGGCACTTACGCAGGCCGCTTCGTGTTTGCCGCGCTGTGCGACAAGCTCGTCGATATCTCCCCCGACCTCAAGATCGTGCCGCAGCTGGCAGAGGCATGGGAGTGGGCCGCGGACGGCAAGTCGATCACCTTCACACTGCGCAAGAACGTCACGTTCCACGATGGCACCGCGTTCGATGCGGCGGCGGTCAAGTTCAATATCGAGCGCATGAAGACGATGCCGGATTCCAAGCGCAAGGCCGAGCTGGCGCCGATCGCGAACGTCGAAGCGCTTGCCGCGGACAAGGTGAAGTTCAACCTGTCCGAGCCGTTCGTGCCGCTGCTTGCCAATCTCAGCGATCGTGCCGGCATGATGGTCTCGCCCAAGGCTGCCACGGAGAAAGCCGGGGAATTTGCCGCCGCGCCGGTCTGTGCCGGGCCGTATCAATTTGTCGAGCGTAAGTCGCGCGACCTCATTCGCGTCAAGAAATATCCCGGCTACTGGAACGCTGCACCGGCCGGCTATGACGAGGTCGTCTATTACTACGTTCCCGACTCGACCGTGCGGTTGTCGCGCGTACGGGCGGGCGATCTCGATCTCGCCGAGCGTATCGCGCCGACCGATCTCAAGACCGTGCGCGACGATCCCAACCTCGCCCTGCATTCCGGCAAGGGACTTGCCGTCTCGCATCTGATGTTCAATGTCGGCGCGGGCGCGAAGGCCGATACGCCACTGGGCAAGAACGCGACGCTGCGTCAGGCCTTTGAGCTCGCGATCGATCGCAATGTCATCAATCGCGTTGCCTTCAACGGCGAGTTCTTGGCCGATAACCAGATGATCCCGCCGTCATCTCCGTTCTACGACAGCGCGCACAAGGCGCCGGCTCGCGACGTTGCCAAGGCCAAGGCCATGATTGCCGCCGCCGGGATGACTCGCGTGCCGGTCGAGCTCCAGTACGAGAATACGGCCGGCGATTCCCGGGTCGCACAGATCATACAGTCGATGGCGGGCGAGGCCGGCTTCGACGTCAAGCTGCTGCCCATGGAAACGACCACGGCCATCGAGCGCTACCTGAACGGCAATTTCGAAGCCTATATCGGCAACTGGAGCGGCCGGGCTGACCCGGACCCGACGCTGGTCGCCTTCTTCAGTTGCGCGGGCTCCCAGAACGTCAACAAGTACTGCAACAAGGATCTCGACGCGATCCTGAACCAGGCCCGGGGCGAGGCTGACGAAGCCAGGCGCAAGGCACTCTACGCCAAAGCGACGGACATTTACCTGACGGCGCTCTCCTCGATTCCCCTCCATCACCCGAACTGGTTCTTTGCGGCCCGCAAATCGGTCGGCGGCATCGTCATGGTGCCGGACGGTCTCTTGCGTTTGGTCGGTGTCAGGCCGGTGAATTGATGCGCAACGCCTCGCGCCCGCCGACGCGCTTGCCCTGGTGAGGACCAGTCTGCCCCGATGAAGAGCTTGCTTCTGCGCCGGCTTGCCGTCCTGCTGCCGACCCTGTTGCTGGTGTCGATGATGGTGTTCGGTCTGCAGAAACTGCTGCCCGGCGATCCTGCGCTGGCGCTCGCCGGAGAAGAGCGTAATCCCGAAGTCGTCGAGTATCTTCGGCAGAAGTATCGCTTCAATGATCCGATCCCGGTGCAATACGCCGTCTGGCTGAAAGCCCTGCTGCACGGTGACTTCGGCACTTCGGTACGCACCCGATTGCCGATCGGCACCATGCTGGCGGAAAAATTGCCGGTGACCATTGAGCTCGCGATACTGTCGATGCTGGTCGCACTGCTCGTCGGGTTGCCGATCGGGATCTTCGCGGCGCTGGGGCGCGGGACGCCCTTCGACTACGGTGCCAGTCTGTTCGGGCTTGCCGGATTGTCGATCCCGCATTTCTGGCTGGGGATTATGCTGATCCTTCTGTTCTCGGTGAATCTCGGCTGGCTTCCGGCCGGAGGTTTCGTTCCACCGTCTGAAAGCGTGGGAGGCAACCTGCTTTCGATGCTGATGCCCGCTTTGGTGCTCGGCACGGGCACCGCTGCGATCATGATGCGCCATGTCCGCGGCGCGATGATCGAGGCGATGAAGCAGGACTACGTGCGCACGGCCCGCGCCAAGGGCGTCCGCGAAAGCACCATCGTGCTGCGTCATGCGCTGCCGAACGCGCTGATCCCGGTCGTCACGCTGGGCACGTTGCAATTTGGCGAATTGCTGGCCGGCGCGGTGCTGACGGAGCAGGTCTTTTCCATCCCGGGTTTCGGCAAGATGGTCGTCGACGGCGTGTTCAGCCGCGATTATGCCGTGGTTCAGGCGGTCGTGCTCTGCACGGCGGCCGTATTCCTGCTGATGAGCCTGATTGCCGACGCCGCCTATGTGCTGCTCAATCCGAGGCTCAGGTCATGAGCTCAATTGAGACGGCGCCGGTCGCAAGTCAGGCGCGCGCCGCCGCTCCTTCGGAGATTCGTCGCCTGTTGCGCGAACCTTCCGCTGTCATCGGCGCCACGATCATTCTATTCTTCGTCGTGCTGGCGGTGTTTGCCTCGTGGATTGCGCCGTACGATCCGAATTCGCCGGACTGGATGGCGATTCGCGCGGCACCCGGTGCGGCACACTGGTTCGGCACCGACGATCTCGGTCGGGACGTGCTGTCGCGCGTGATCTTCGGCACGCAAGCCTCGCTTGCCGCCGGCATGGTCTCCGTCACGGTCGCGGTGCTGATCGGCCTCCCGTTTGGTCTCATCGCCGGCTATTTCGGCGGCCTCGCCGACATGGTGATCTCGCGCCTCGCCGATGCGCTGCTCGCTTGCCCCTTTCTGATACTGGCGATTGCGCTCGCTGCGTTCCTGGGCCCCAGCCTGCAAAATGCGATGATTGCCATCGGCATTTCCGCCGTGCCGGTTTTCGTTCGTGTTGCGCGTGCCGCGACGCTGGTTGTCTGCACCGAGGACTACATCGCGGCGGCCCGGTCCCAAGGCCTCGGCCATTTCGCCATCCTGACCGGGCAGGTGCTGCCGAACGTGCTTGCGCCGACGATTGTGCAGGCGACGCTGACCATGGCGATTGCAGTTCTCGCCGAGGCGAGCCTGGCCTTTCTGGGACTTGGCCAGCTTCCTCCGGCCCCGTCCTGGGGCGCCATGCTTGATGTTGCCAGGCAATTTCTCGGCGAGGCGCCATGGATGGCATTGTGGCCCGGGCTTGCGATCATTGCCCTCGTCATCGGCTTCAACCTGATGGGTGACGGCCTGAATGATGCTCTCAATCCCCGGAACTAGATCGAAGACGCGCTCCTGTTCGGCGAGGCCGTCGCGCGGAAGCTCAACCCCATCGCATGGGTTGCCCACCGTTCGCCGCACTCTCCTGGGCAAGTATTGCGATGCGAGTGGCCCGCAGGGCCTCCGTTGCTGGAATTTGCAAGATCTCGCCACGGACGAGATGATCGAAGGCGAAGCTGGCAGGCGAGGCGCCCGCGGGCAGGTCGACTTCGCGCCGGGGTCTCGTCGCCGTCTCGACCAGCAATCGATTTTCGGCGAAGAGAACGTCGGCACGCCCCTTGGTCCCGGAGATCCGCATGGCATAGTCGCCATGCCGAGGCGAGGCTTCGGGCTGGATCCAGTCGACGTCAATGACGAATTGCGGGCCGCCATCGCAGGCGAGGATGGCACGCCCGAGCGCGGGAAAGTCCGTCGTGCCGGCAGCCGGCATCGGCGAGATCCAGCCGCTGACCGTACCGCCGGTGTACCCCGTAAGCCAAAGCGCAAGATCAATGTCGTGGACTGTCAGATCGGCGAGGATGCCGCCATAAGTCGCTGGCTCGAACATCCATGCCGGACGACGGCTCGGGACGAGCTTGTGCGGCCCGGTTGCGGTGATGGATACGACGTCTCCAAGTTCGCCGCTTTGGATCATGGAGCGGAGCGCGAGCGTGACCGGATAGAAGCGCTTCTCGAGCAGAAGCGTCAGCAAATTGCGTCCGGCGAGCGCCTCTTCGATGAGCGCGAGCTGGTCCATGGTCACGGCCATGGGCTTGTCGGCGATCGCGAATATGCCGCGGCGCAAGAGTTCGGCAACGATCGGTGCTCGAAGACCGAACTCGGTGAAGACCGCTGCGGCCTGAACCTGATGCGCATCCAGAAGCGCATGCGGGTCGGCGTAGCCGGGCGCCATCGTGCGTCGTTCGAGCTCGCCGCGCCGCGTCGCGTCACGATCGGCGACGGCCACGACCCTGACGTCGGTTCGGTTCGCAATCTCTGAAAGCACGTATTCGACATGCGGGTGGGCCGCGCCAATGATGGCGATGTCGAGTGTCTCGGAGCTACTCGCCGGCATGAATGACCTCCGATGCGATCTCGCCGGGGCTGACGGCGCGACCTTCCGCGGCCGAGCGATAGATGGCGTCAACCAGTCTCGCTGCTTCGTATCCATCCCTGAACGAGCTCGCGGGCGGCCGTCGCTCCCGGACGGCTTGGGCGAAGTCGCGCCATTGCGCGATATGTCCTTCGATCCCGATGGCTTTGGGATCGCTGGCGGCGCTTCCAACCCCGGCGGCCGCGCTCGGCGGCTCCGCAACGCCGGGAAAATCCCAGCGGACGATGCTGTCGTTTGCGAGCTCACAACTGCCGCGGTCCGTGAACAGCCGAAGCATGGCGGGCCGCCCCGGAGGCAGCGCCGTGCTCGTCACGATCACGCCGAGCGTGCCGGACGCGAAGGAGAGCAGCGCCGCCGTCGTGTCCTCGACGGCGTGTGTGTGCCCGAGCGTTGCCGCTTTGCCCTGAACACTCTTCACCGTCCCGAACAGCCAAAGCATCAGATCGAGATTGTGAACGCCCTGATTGAACAGCGAGCCGCCGCCGTGCTCCGCTTCGCTGCGCCACGGCTTCTCCGCGTAGTAGGCGTCGGAGCGGTACCAATGGATCGCCGTCTCGATCAGGCGCGGCTGTCCGAGATGGCCTGCGTCGAGCAAGGACTTGATCGCCTGGTGCTGCGGTTCGAGACGGCGCTGCGAAACCACGCCGCACGTCAGTCGCGAGCGCTCGGCGGCGCGGACCAGGGATGCAGCCTCAGTCGGATCGACGCAGAGCGGTTTCTCGACAAGCACGTGCCGTCCGGACGCGATCGCAGCCAAGGCTACGTCATGGTGAGCGCCGCTCGGGGTGCAGACCACGACCGCGTCGATCTCGGCATTTGCCAGCATCGCGTCGGTGGTTGCAAATGCCGGAACGGGTTCGCCATTCTGGCATGCTGCGATTTGCTCGGGCGTGCCGCCGGCGATCGCGGACAAGACGGTCTCGTCGAGCGCCCGTATCGCCCGCGCGTGCGTTTCACCGATCGCGCCTGGACCGATCAACCCGATGCGAAGCCGGTTCATGTCTCATTCCTCAGGGGTTGAGAAGGCCGGCCCGCGACATAAACTGTCTCAGGCACGAGAGAGCCATCCTCGTCGAGCCGGAAACGCAGCAGATCGGCCGGTGCTCCCACCGTCAGCGCAGGAAGGTCGAACGGCATGCGCGGATTGATCGTTGCCAGCCTCAGCGCCTCGGCCAGGGTCAATCCGGCCATGCGTCTGGCCGTCGCAATTCCGAACGCGAGGCTGACGGCTGCCCCCGCCAGAAAGGACGTGCCGACGAGTTCGAGCCGGCCGTTCGCTTTCAGCTCGACTTTGCCGCCGATCGGCGCGTCATAGACTCCAGGCGCGCACCCCGCGAGCGCGGCGGCGTCCGACACCAGGATCGATCGCTCCAGTCCCTTCGCACGCAGCATGGCCTTGAAGGCCTCGGCGGGAAGGTGATGGCCATCCGCGATGAAGCTCGCCCACAGCCTGTCCTCGGCCAGTTGCGACCAGATCGGGTTGGGATGTCGCGGTAGCGTGGCCGCGATGCCGTTGCCAAGATGCGTCGACAATATTGCGCCCGCTGCGACGGCTGCGGAAATCTGATCCGGTGTCGCGTTGGTATGGCCGAGCGCAACACGAACGCCGCGTGCGTGAAGGCCGCGCACATATGCTTCCGTTTCCGGCCAGTGCGGCGACAGTGTCACGAGGCCAACGAGATTTCCGCAGGCCGCTTGCCACGCGTCGAACTCATCGAGGCTCGGCGGCCTGACATGCTCGGCCGGATGCGCACCGCGTGCACCATCCTCCGGCGCGATATGCGGTCCTTCAACATGCACGAAGGGCATCGCGTGCTCGAGAAGAGGGTCGCTGTCGCGCGCCTGCGCAATGGCTCGCAGCGCCTCGACGATCGCATCGTGCGATGCCGTGATCAGCGTCGGGGCAAAACGCGACACGCCGCTGTTGTGGACGGCCGTGACGAGATCGCGGACCGTCTGGGGATCGGGGCGGGCATTGAGATCGTAGCCCGCAAAGCCGTTCAATTGCAGATCGAACAGGCCGAGCGACAGCCACAGTCCATCATCGTGCCCGCCGGGAATGATGTCCGAGATCCGGCCGTCCCGAATGACGATGGTGCGGGGCTGTCCGGTCTCCGGATCGCGGCCCGAGACGCGCGTTGCCGGATCCGTCATGCGCGTGCCGGTGTTTGCAGTGAGAGCCGTGGCGGCGTGGAATCCTGGTCGAGATACAGCGCGCACCGCGGATGTGTGCGAAGCGCACTCGCGGGGCAAGCCGTCCCGATCGGGCCGTAGAGGGATCGCTCCACGGCGGCGCGCTTGGCCGCGCCGGGCACGACGCAAAAAAGCTGGCCGGCGTCCAGCAGCCGCGGAATCGTCAGCGTGATCGCATGGGTCGGGACGTCGCTGGGGCTCGGGAAGCACCCATCGTCGACCTGCTGCTGGCGGCAGACCGCGTCGAGCTCGACGATTTTGACCTGCTTGGTGTCGTAGAGGTCGGCGACCGGCGGATCATTGAACGCGAGGTGACCGTTGACGCCGATGCCGAGGCAGATGATGTCGATCGGGGCCTCGCTGAGAAGAGCCGCGTAGCGCGCCGCTTCCCGCCCCGGATCCGGTTCCTGTCCGATCAGGTGAACGGCGCCGAAAGTGATGCGCGAGAACAAATGATGCGTCAGCCAGGCCCCGAAACGCTCCGGCGCATTGGCGGGAAGTCCGAGATATTCGTCCATGTGAAAGGCGGTGACGCGCCGCCAGTCGATATCGCGCTCGCGTGCAAGGGCATCCAGCATCTCTGCCTGGCTCGGCGCCGCGGCAAATATCATCCGTACCGTGCTCTGCCGGGCGAGGCGGTCGCGCAGCGCCGCAGCGACATCCGCAGCAGCCGCACGGCCCATCGCATCCCGCGTTTTAAATGTCGCGATTGAGGGAGTAACCGAAGCCGTCATGCTCATCCATGGTCCTGCCGGGCTGGCCCGTCACCCCAAGCGGAGAATGTAATGCAACCGGTTGCATGTCAAGCTTGCGCCCCGGGCCCGGCCAAGGCATGTGTAGTGGAATGCGATGCGGAGGAGGCGGCCTGCGGTGAAGCGCGATTCCGATAGCGGCGGGGAAGCACGTCGATCGGTCGTGCCGACGATCAGCCAGGTGGCGAAAGCCTCCGGGGTTTCGCGCGCGACCGTATCGCGCGCCTTCTCGCGGCCGGAGATGCTGACCGAAGCGACCGTCCGGCGGGTCAAGGAGGTCGCCGACAGGCTGGGCTACGTGCCGAACCAGGTCGCCCGCGCGCTGTCGACCGGGCGCCATGGCAATGTCGCTCTCATCGTCTCGGATGTCGCGAACCCGTTCTTTCCGCCGCTGATCAGGGCCGCGCAATTGCGCGCCGACCAGGCCGGGCTGTGCGTCTTCCTCGGCAATTCGGACGAGGATCCCGCGCGCGAGGAATTGCTGGTCGGCCGCTTCATCGGCCAGGTGGAGGGGCTGGTCCTCGCCTCGTCCCGCCTGGACGAAGAGCATATCCGCCGCTACGCGACGCGGCGGCCGCTGGTGCTCATCAATCGCGATATCGAGGGCATTACGCGGGTCCTGATCGACACGGCGCCGGGGGTGGCTGCTGCGATTGCGCATCTTGCCGAGCTGGGGCATCGGCACATCGCCTATGTCAGCGGCCCCACGACGTCATGGTCCAACCAGCAACGGCGCAACGCCGTCCGGCGCGAGGCGGAGAAGCGCGGGCTCAAGGTGATCGCCGTTCCCGCGCGTCCGCCGTCCTACGACACCGGCCGGCTCGCCGCCACCCAGATCGTCGCCAGCGGCGTCACCGCCGCGATCGCGTTCGACGACCTTGTCGCTCAGGGCTTGCTGGCCGGGCTCGCGGCGCTCGACGTCGAGGTGCCGAAATCGTTCAGTGTCGTCGGCTGCGACGATGTCCTCGGTGAGACCACCTATCCGCCGCTCACCACCGTGTCGGCGCGCTGCGCCGATGCCGGCGATGTCGCGGTCGGTCTCCTGCTCAGCCAGATGAGTGGCGGCGTGTCGGGGGAGATCCGCCACAAGCTGAATTCCCATCTCGTCATTCGTGCCAGCACCGGCCCGGCCCCGGCGAAGCGGAGAAGCCGCTGACGATTTGGTCAACGGCCTCAGAAAGCGGCAATGGATCGCAATTGACACGCAACCGGTTGCATGCGAGCTTTTTCGCAGGATTTGTCCCATTCCTGATGTGAGAGTGACCCTCATGGTGAAGCCCGTCGGCAGGTTCGGCTATGTCACGCTTTCCGAGGATGGCTATCGCCGGGAGACCCCGAGTCGTCGGTCATGGGTGTCGGCAGCGCTGACACTGGCGCTCGCCGTCGCTGTGCCAGTGTTTGCTTCGCCCGCGTCGGCGGAGAAGCTGACCGTCTGGAGCGGGTGGCCTGATCTGGCCCCGTTTTACAAGCGCGTCGGCGACCAGCTGAAGAGCAAATATCCGGATCTCGACGTCAGCGTCGAGGCCATTGCCCTGCGCGAGCACGAGAAGCGGCTGGCGCTGTCGCTTCCGTCCGGCGCGGCGGGAGACGTCATCGAGATGGAGGTCGAGGCGGCGCGGTATCTCGAGGCCGGCGTCATTCCGGAGCCGCCGGCGTCGATCGTCGATTTCGTCAAAGCCAATTACGACATGACGCGTGTGAAGACCGCCATGTACGACGGCAAGATCTTCGGTGTGCCGTTGTTTCAGGGGCAGGGCGCGCTGTACTACAACACCGAATTGCTCGCCAAGGCCGGCCTCGACGGCCCGCCCAAGACCATGGCTGACTACACGGCCTACGCGCAGAAGCTCGCGCAACGCGACGCCTCCGGCGTGCCGACGGTGAGCGGATGGAGCTTGCGTCTCAGCGGCGGCGGCTCGGGCATCGCGGAGAAGTACTGGACCATCCTCTATAACCACGGCGGGACGCTGCTGGAGGAGAAGGGCGGAAAATGGCGCGCCGCCTATGCGAGCGAGCCCGGCCGCAACGCACTCAAGCAGTATCTCGACAACGTCGTGGTTTACCGGACGGTGTCGCCGGAGATGAAGGCGGATGCGGAAGCCTTCGAGCTCGGCCAGACCGCGATGTTCATCCGGGAATCCTGGGTGATTGGCGACATCGCAAAGAAGGCGCCCGGCCTCAAATACGCCACGGCCCCGTTGCCCAAGGGCACGCTGATGGTCCCGGTCGATCTCTACGTGCCGAACAAGGGACCCAAGAGTCAGATCGCCTGGGATTTCGTTCAAAAAGCAAATGAACCGGAAAACCTGCTCTGGCTGCTCGAGAACACGGCCTGGGTCCCCAACCGCAAGGGCCTCGACTACTCCGCGATCCTCAAAAAGATCCCGCAGCTCGGTGCATTCGTCAACGTTCCCGCCGACTATGCCTTCTTCACGGTGCCGGCGATCAGCCCGGCGAGCGAAATCCTCACCCGGCTTGCGGCACGGCTGGAGAAGGCATTCACCGACAAGTCGCTGGCGGGCAACGATGCCGCGATCGATGCTTTCCTGAAGTCTGCGGCCGAGGAAAGCGACAAGATCCTCGCCCGGGAAGACCTGCTGGCCAAACCCTAGACCTCCATCGACAAGCGACCCACTCAATCCGGGCGTCGGCCGCTGACCGGCGCCTGCCGGAGGATCCATGCGCACCACGCCGAAATGGCTGTTTCCAGTTCTGGCGCTGCTTCCGGTCCTCGCCCTCTATGGCTGCATCCGCGTCTATCCGATCATCGAGACGCTGCGGCTCAGCCTCTTCCAATGGAATATCATCTCGCGGCGCAAGCCATTCGTCGGCTTCGCCAACTTCGTCGAGCTGGCGAGCGACCCGCTGTTTCTCGAAGCGATATTCAACACCACGATCATCGCCTTCAGCGTCGTGGTGATTACCATTCCCGTTGCGCTTGCGCTCGCCGCCCTGATCAATAGCCGGCAGGGGCTGCGGCGCAGCGGCGTCTACGAAGCCTCGGTTTTCCTGCCGCATGTCGTCTCGCTGGTTCCGGCGGCGATGGCCTGGAAGTGGATTTTCGACGCCCGGCTCGGGCCGCTCAACGCCTTGATCGGACTGGTCGGAATCCCGGCCCAGTCGTGGTTGTTCGACCCCGTCCTGTCGCTGGTGTGCCTGGTCGTTCTCTGCTCATGGCAGGCGATCGGCTATGCCGTCCTGATCTTCCTGGTCGGGCTGAAGAACGTTCCGGATGCGCTCTACGAGGCCGCGCGCCTCGACGGCGCCTCGTCGCTTCAGGCCTTCCGCTACATCGCCGTGCCGCTGTTGAAGCCTGTCATGCTGTACGTGTCGGTCATCACGCTGATCTCGTCCTACAATATCTACGCGCAGGCCTTCGTGCTGGCATCGGATGTGCAGGGTGCGCCGGGACATCTCGTTCGCGTCCTCGTCCTCGACATGCTCGAAAACAGTTTTCGCAATTACCGGGTCGGCTATGCCGCCGCCGAAGCCGTCATCCTCCTCGTCATCGTCCTGATCCTGACCGGCGCGCAGTTCAGGCTGTTCCGCGATCGGAGCCGCGCATGAGCGAGCCCGATCATCCGTCCGTCGTCGGTCAGCACCGCGTCGTCGGCCTCGTGATCGACGCCGTTCTTTGCGCCGTCAGCCTGATGATGCTTCTGCCGCTGGTCTTCCTGATCAGCAACGCGTTCAAGACGCCGCCGGAGCTGCTGGCGTGGCCGCCGACCATCATCCCACACCAGCCGACGCTGGACAACATCGTCAGCGTCCTGCGTGAAACGCCGCTGTTTCGCTGGATCGGCAACTCGCTCATCTTCGCGACGCTCTCGACCGCGAGCATCGTCTCTACGTCGGCGATCGCGGGTTACGTGCTCGGCAAGTTCGATCTGCCGGGGTTGCCAGTCATCTTCGGCATCATCATCGCGACGGCCGTCGTTCCGTTCGAAGTCTACATGATCCCRCTCTACCTCAATGTCCAGTCTGCCGGACTGTTGAACACCTGGCCCGGGCTTCTGGTCGGCTATCTCATCATGAGCTTCGGCATTTTCCTGGTGCGGCAATACGTGATGACGTCGATTCCCGACGAACTCCTGGAGGCTGCGCGGGTGGACGGGGCGGGGGAGGGCTGGATCTTCCTGAGGATCGTGCTGCCGCTGATGCGCGGCCCGTTGGGCGCTCTCGCCGTGCTGGCGTTCTTTCAGGCCTGGACCGCCTTCGCCTGGCCGCTCGTCGTCATGACCAACAAGGAGACCTATACGCTCGAGGTCGGGCTCGCCTTGTTTCAGACCGGCTTCACCGTGGATACCGGTCGTCTCAGCGCGGCCGCAGCGCTAGCGCTGGTCCCGAGCGCGCTGTTCTTCTCGCTGATGCGCCGTAATTTCGTGCGCGGCGTGGCCGCGAGCGGTTTGAAGGAGTGACGCCATGGCAGCATTCCGACAAAACCCATTGCCCTGCGCGCGGGTCTAGTCGTTTCGTACGTAGCGCCACAGCAGGTCGGCGATGTCGCGCCGGCGCAGCGTCTTCGCCTTCTGCGAGGACATGTCCGTGGCGAATTGCGCCTCGAACGTATGCCGGTTCGCAACCGAGAAGAAGCAGAGCGCGTTCACCGACATGTGCAGTTCGATCGGATCGATGCCGGGTCTGATCGTGCCGGCGCGAACGCCGCGGTCCAGCACTGCGGCGATCTGGCTGATGATCGGCCGCGTCATCTCCTTGAGCTTCTTGCTGCCGCGGATATGCCGGCCGCGATGGATGTTCTCGATCGTGACCAGCCGGACATATTCCGGGTTGGCCTGGTCGAAATCGAAGGTGAACTCGGCCAGCCTCCGAATCGCAGCTTCCGGCTCGAGCGCTTCGAGGTGAAGGTCCTGCTCGGCGATGCGCATCTTGGCGTAGGCCATCTCGAGCACGGCCGTGAACAGCTCTTCCTTGGAGTTGAAGTAGTAGAAGATCAGCCGCTTGGTGATGTTGGCGCGCGCGGCGATGGCATCGGTATTGCCGCCGGCGAGGCCGTTCTCGGCGAATTCCGCGAACGCGATCTCCAGGATCTCGCGCTTGGTGCGCTCCCGGTCGCGCCGCCGCACCGGCGGCTGCTTCGCGTCGTCCGCGACGGGCTTTTCCTTAGGTCTCATCCGGCGGTTCGGTCCTCTGCATCCGGCCAAGCCTGCTTGCCCCTCCCTTCATAGCGCAATCGGCGGTTCTTGACAGCAACTATCCCATGGGTTAATTGTAATTAACCTGCGGATTAATTAGCCATGACCGACCTCGGCCTTGCTCATCTGACGGCACTGGACCTTGCGCCGACGGCGCTCGTGGCCGAGGCCACGCGCGCCGGCTTCAGCTTCATCGACCTGCGCGTGATCCCCGTGACTGCCGGCGGACCTGCCTATCCGACCCGGATGGGAACGGACGCGCACCGCGAGCTCAAACGGTCTCTCGCCGGCGAGGGGGTGCGACTGAACGCGATCGAGTTCGTTCAGCTCACACACGACATCGATATTCCGGCGCTCGCGGCCCTGTTCGAAGCCGCGGCCGATCTTGGCGCGGTGGCGGTCATTGCATCGGGGGATGACGACGATCCCGCCCGCCTGACCGCGCATTTCGCTGAACTTTGCGACCTCGCGCAGCAATTTGGCTTGCGTGTCGATCTGGAGTTCATGCGCTGGCGTGCGATTGGCTCGCTGCCGCAGGCCGAGGCGATCGTGCGCGGCGCGGGCAAGGCGAACGGCGCCATTCTCGTCGACGCGCTGCACCTTCATCGCTCCGGCGGCAAGCCGAGCGATCTCATCGCGATCCCCGCGCACCATTTGCGTGCCGCGCAGATTTGCGACGCTGTCGCGGACATACCCGCGAGCGAGGCCGCCATCATCGCCGAGGCGCGCGAAGGCCGGTTGCCGCCGGGCGAGGGCGCCTTGCCGCTCGGCAAGCTCCTCGAAGCGCTTCCGGCCGACGCGAGCCTCAGCGTCGAGATGCCGCTGCCGGCCTTGGCGGTGCGGGCCCGGCTCGCCACGGCGTTCAACGCCACGAGGCGCCTGCTCGAGCATCGGTCGCGGGGAGCGTCGCGGCCAGACCATCGCCGCGAAGCCGGCGGCCCAATCTAGATACGGAATGCGTGAGATGAAGACCATCACCATAGGCGTCATCGGCGCGGGACTGATCGGGCGGAAGCACCTCGCCAAGCTTGCCGGGCGAGACGACTATGACCTCGTCGGCATCGCGGACGTGAATGCCGATAAGGTCGCCGGCGAGTATCCCGCGACCCGCGTCTTCGCCGACTACCGCAAACTGCTCGACGAGGCGCGGCCGGAGGCCGTGATCATCGCCTCGCCCAACCAGCTTCATGCCGAGCAGGGTATCGCCTGCGCCAGGCGCGGCATTCATATCCTGATCGAGAAGCCGGTCACGGATACGGTGGAGACCGCGGCAAGCCTGATTGAAGAGGTGCGCAAGGCCGGCATCCAGTCGCTGGTCGGGCATCACCGCCGCCACCATCAGCAGGTCAGGACGCTGAAGGCGACCTTGGGAGACAAGCGCATCGGCGATGTCGTCGGGGTGTCGGCGATCTGGGCCACGCACAAGCCGGTCGCCTATTTCGAGGTCGCGCCGTGGCGCTCGCAGGCCGGTGGTGGTCCGATCCTGATCAACCTCATCCATGAGATCGATTTCCTGCGCTTCACAATGGGCGAGATCGTCGCCGTGGAAGCGATTGCGTCGAACCGCCAGCGCGGCTTTGCGGTCGAGGATACGTCCGCGGCGCTGATCGAATTCGACAGCGGCGCGCTCGGCACTTTCTTCATCAGCGACAGCGCCGTCTCGCCCTGGACGTCCGAGCAGGGGCTCGGCGAGGCACCCGAATTCCCGTTCAGCGGCGAGAGCAGCTATCGCTTCCTCGGCCGGAGCGGATCGATCGAATTTCCAGCGCTGGTGCAATGGTCGCAAGCCGGCGGCGCGCAGGACTGGAACAAGCCGATCCAGTCCCAGCGCATCCGTGCCTCTTCGGTCGACCCGTACATCGCCCAGCTCGATCATTTCCGCGACATCATCCGCGGCAAGGCGCGATCATTGCAGCCGGTCGAGGATGGCGCGCGCAGCCTGATCGCGACCCTGGCGGTCGCCGAGGCCGCCGCGAGCGGACGGCGCGTCGACCTGCGCAATCGCTACGAAACGCTCGCAAGTCCGGCAGCAAAGGCAGGCAAGGCGATCTAGCGCGGACAAATTCGCCGCCGCTCGGCGGACCAGAATGGGCAGAGCCACGGCGCGATCGCAACCGGAAACTCTCGACGAATTGCTCCGAGTGAGCGATACACAAGGCGTTGCGACGACCGATTGAATCCGCCCAGTATTCCAGAGACGGCTGCGATTGAGCCGGGAGGCCGCGGCGTACTGGATTCCCCGCCGGAGCCTGTCATCGGGCTCGCCTAAGGCGAGACCCGGTGGCGGGGAATGACGGTGCTACTTCCCGATCCAGACCGTCATACCCGGCTCGAGGCCTGCCATCTCTCCCTTTGGATCGAGGCGCAGGCGCAGCGTATTGCGGTCATGATCGCCGATCACCCGCTCGGCCTGCCAGGTGGCGAAGACGCCGAGCGGCCGCAGCTCGGTGATGACCGCCTTGGTCGCGACACCGGTGCCGTTCCGCATCACGTCCGCTGTTTCTCCCATCGCAAGACGATCGAGATGATCCTCGCGCACGTTGAACGAGAGCCATTGCCGGCCGGCGGCCTGAACCATCAGGATCGGCTGGCCGGCGCGAACATTCTCGCCGACCTCGGCGGCGATGACGCTGACCACGCCGTCGGCCGGTGCGCGCAACACCATCTTGTCGAGGCGGCGCTCGAGCACGGTGACCGCGGCAGCCGCGGCCTGCACCTGCGCGTCGGCGATCGCGCGCTCTTCCCGCGTCGGTCCCGCCACGGCCGCATCGTAATTGGCCTGGGCCTCGGCCACGCCGGCACGCGCGCTGGCGACATCGTTCTCGGCCTGGTCGAGCGACTGCTGCGATTCGAAGCTCTGGCGCGCCAGCGTGCTGGTTCGGGTGAGCTGGGCCTGCACGAAGTCGAGGCGGGCGCCGGCCTTGGCGATGGCGGCCTTCAGTGAGTCGACTTGCTCGCGGCGCACGCCAGCAAAGACGTTGTTGCGGTTGGCGGTTGCTGATGCCAGCGCGGCCCGCGCCTGGTCCGCCTGGGCCGTCAACTCCACCGCGGAGAGCCGCGCCAGAATATCGCCCGCGCGCACGGTGGCGCCCTTCTCGACCGCAATCGACTGGAGTTGTCCGGCCACCTCCGGCTCCACCCTCACCTCGGTCGCGCGCACGACGCCGACGATGGCTGCCGGCGGTGCCGAGTGGCGCATGACATAGAGCAGCGCGCCCGCCGCGACCAGCGCGAGCGGAATCGCGACGAAGGCGGCAGGTCTAAGGTTGGACATGTCCCTGTCTCCTCCTGACGGCAAATGCCGAGATCACCGCCAGCGCGAAGTAGCCGAGCGCCAGGCACCACAATGCGAGCCAGTCATGCGCGACCTCCCAGATGCCGGCGCCGAGCTGGTTGATGCGCACGAGGCCGTCGATGGCGGAGTCGGCGGGGAAAATCCGGCCGAACGCAAGGGCCACGTCGGGAATCGCCTCGCGCGGCCATGCAAAGCCGGCCATGAAGAACTGCGGCAGGCTGGTCGCCAGCAACAGGATGGTCGCGTTCTCCGGTCGCGTGAACCAGGCCCCGACAGCCTGCCCCATGAAACTCGTCGCCAGCAGAAAGACACTCGCGAGAGCGAGGATCTGCGGCAGATGGCCGAGCGCCGAAAAGCCGTAGATCCGCGGCAGTACGATGAGATAGAGCGCGATCGCCGGCAAATAGATGGTCAGATGCGCGATGCCGCGGCCGAGCACGCCGGCAAAGGCTGCGCCTCCGCTCGCTACCGCGCTGCCGGTCAGCATCGCCGCGCCGATCAGCAGGGTCTGCTGCAGGATCAGGATGAACGCCGCCGGAACGACGTAGCTCGCATAGCCGCCCACGGGGTTGAAGATCGGCTGCAGCAGAACGTCGGCCGGGCTCGAGCTTGCGAGCTTGGCCTTGACGAGGCTCCCATCCGAGCGCGCGCCGCGCGAAACGAGCTCGGACGTCAAGGTTCCGATGGCGGTGGCGACCCCGCTGGCGCTCGATCTGAAGATGAACAGATAGGTTGCGTCCGCATAGACGGGTATGTGGGCGGTGATGCCCTTGAGCACGTCGCGTTCGGTGTCGGGCGGAATCTCGACGGCGGCAAAGGCCTGCCCGCGATCGATCGCGCTGCGCGCCTCGGCCAGCGTTCGGGCGCGAACCGTCACGCTCAATGCGCCGCTCGCATCCAGCGTCTCGACGATCTGCCGGCTGAGATCGCTGAGGTCGTTATCGACGACCGCAATCGGAAGCTTGCGAAGGATCTGGTTCAGATAGGGCTGCGGATAGTAGATGCCGTAGACGAGGGGAGCAAGGAACAGCAGAGTGAAGGCGCTCCGCGTTCCCAGCACGCGCCGCCACTCCGCCACGAAGGCGCCACCGACGCCGCGCGGTGTGGAGATGGCCTCGGATGGCTCGGCAGGCCGCGCTGTCGCAAACCAGCCCTTGCGGGTGACGTTCGCCATGCGCAGCCATGCCAGGCCGGCAAAGAGCAACGCCAGGCCCGCAAGCGCCGCGAAGGGAATAGCGGAGTCCGCGATCGGCAATCCCCGCGCGGCCTGTCCCAGCAGGACGGCCATGTACCAGCGCAGCGGCAGGATCGCGCTCCAGGCTTGCGCAAAGGCATTCATGCCGATGGTGGGAAAGCCGACGCCGGCATAGCCGAATGCGGGCGAGGCAATGAGGCCCGCAAGCCCGAGTCCGGTGGCGAGATCGCCGGTCAGAAGCTGGAGCAGGGCGCCGAGCGACAGATAGGCGATGATCAGCAGCGAGGCCGCAGCGATCATCAACGGCAGGTCGCCCTTGAAGGGGATCTCCAGCACGCCCTCCAGGAACAGCGGCTCGGCCAGCATGATGAAAACGAAGATGCAGAACAGCGGCGCGAGCTTGCCGGCCAGCGCGACAAGCGGATCGCCGCCGGCGCTTTCGAGCCAGGCCCGCGCGTCGCGGCGGCGGAATTCGGAGCCGACGGAATAGCCGGCGGCAAGGGTGATCACCACATGGATGATGGTCGGCAGCAGCGCGCGCAGCAGGAACTGCGCGTAGTTCTTCTGCGGATTGACGAGCGCCATGGTCTCCGCCTTGAGCGCTCCCAGGGACGCTGGCGCAGGTGCCGCGCGACTGGCGGGAGCCGCCACGGCTGCCGCGGCGGAAAGTGAATCGCTCAGACCCGAGGATGCGATGCCGGAGGGAGTCAAAAATTGCTGGTTGTAAAATCCGACGATCTGCGGGCGGCGCGCGGCCTTCAGGTCGCGCTCGAAATCCGGCGGGATGTGGACGGCCGAGATCGACTTGCCGGAGCGAATGTCCTGCACGGCCGTGGACAGCGTGCCGGAGCGGTCGACGATCTTCAGGCTTGGCGATGCCGCAATGTATTCCACCAGGGCACGCGAGGCGTCCGACTTGTCCTCGTCGACGACAGTCACGCCGAGCCCGCGGATGACCGGATGGCTGAACACCGTGGTGAGCACCACGAAGGCGAACAGCGGCACGCCGAAGATCAGCAGCAGCGCCACGCGATCATGAATCAGCCAGCGGCACTCGCGCCGCGCGACCAGCAGAAATCCGGGCTTTGGTGCTGGCCTCATGGTCGCGACCGCCAATCGAGATAGGCGCTCATTCCCGGTCGCAGCTCGGGCACCGGCTGCACCGGATAGGCGCGGATCGAGAACGTCCGCAGGTCGAAATCGCCGGTGGCGCGCGTGGCCCGCCAGCTCGCATATTCGCCCTTGGTCGCGATCAGCTTGACCTCGACCGTGACGGAGCGGTCGCCGAGGGCGGGAATGCGGACATCGAATCGATCGCCGACCTTCAGGCCCCTGACGAGATCCTCGCGCAGATCGAAATGCACCCAGAGGTCGGCCAGATTGATCAAGGTGACGAGCGGCACGCCCGGCGAGACGTATTCGCCGGGTTCCACATTGCGCTGATAGACCTGCGAGGCGACCGGCGCATAAACCACGAGCTGATCGATGATCGATTGGACGCTCTGGATGTCGGCGCTGGCCTTCTCGACGTTGCTGCCGGCAATGGCCCGCTCCTCCTTGGTGTAGCCATTGACCGCCTGCTCATAGGCCGATTTGGCCTGGTCGACGGCGCGCTCGCTTTCGTGCAGCGCATCGGTGGCCTGGTCGAGGCGGGCCTGCGGCGCGTTGCCTTGCTCGGTCAGGGTGTGCGTGCGGTCAAACGTTTTCTGCGCCAGCACCAGCGCCGCCTGCGCCCGCTCCATTTCCGCCTTCCGTGCCGCGATCACTTCCACCCGCGTTCCGACCAGCACATTGGCAAGCTGCGCGTCCGCAACAGCCTTGGCCGCCTTCATCTGCTCGTGCTTGGCCAGCGTCTCGGGATTGTCGATCTGGACGAGCACCGCGCCCGCCGCAACGTTCTGGCCGCGTTCGACGGGGATTTTGCCGACCCGTCCGTCGACACGYGCAGCGATGTCGAGCCGTGTTGCATCGACTTCGCCCTGAACCAGCAAGGGTTCAGGCCGCAGCAGATAGAAGACGGAAAGCCCGACGACGGCGGCCGCAACGACGCCGACGATGATGGCGGGAGTCCGGATCGGGTTGCGTGCCGTTTTCGCCTGTCCGTCACTCGGCGCGTCGGGCGTGCTTTGAATGTCCTTGTCAGAGCTCGGCATGTCCACGCCTGACTCCCTTTCTCGTGGCCGGTAGTCGTTGATTATATTTGGTTGCCAGGCCCTGTCCAATCGCGATGTGCTGATCATTCGAGCCGCAGCACCGACGATGTGTCCTGTCCATCGCCCGCGCTTGAAGGTTTGACGCTCCACTTGTTGAAAGCTGCTGCTCCGGCTTCGGTCGTCGTCCCGACGCTCGGCCAGTTTGGTCGAGAGTGCTGAGATACGATCTCGAATGAGGTGGCTGGCTGCACCGCGCAAGGGATCAAGCAGCAACATTCCAGCGGTGACATTCCTGTCCAAGCCGAACGTCGGCGCTCGCGTCATAGTCGCGGCCACCTGACCAGCTCGTGGTTGGGCCATGATGCAGGTGCGATATGCCAAAAGCCGTCACGACATCTTCCGCAAACGTCACAGTCCCCCGCCTCTTCGTCCTCGAATTGAATGCGGGTTGCATTCATTCCATGAACACGGATGGCTCGCAGCGAACGACCATTGTGACGGGCTGCCACCTTCCGGACGGCATCGTCGTCGATGCGGGCGCCGGCCATATCTACTGGACCAACATGGGCATCCCCAACCTGAACGACGGCTCCATCGAGCGCGCCGACGTCGACGGCAAGAATCGCAAGACGATCGTTGCGAAGGGAGACACCCACACTCCGAAGCAGATCATCCTCGATAAGAAAGGTGGCAAGCTGTATTGGTGCGACCGCGAGGGCATGCGCGTCATGCGCTGCGATCTCGACGGCGCACGGCTGGAGACGCTCATCGAGGCAGGGCGGGGCGAAGCCGATAGCCGGGATGCGACGCGATGGTGCGTTGGGCTGACAATCGATCCGAAACTCGGACACATCTACTGGAGCCAGAAAGGCCCAGACAATGCCGGGCTCGGCCGCATCTTCCGCGCCAATCTCGAAATCCCCGCCGGTCAAACCGCAGCCACAAGGTCCGACGTCGAGATCTTCTACGACGCTCTGCCGGAGCCGATCGATCTCGAGCTCGACCACAAGAACCGTATTCTCTACTGGACCGACCGCGGCGACCCGCCGCGCGGCAACACCGTGAACCGGGCCTCGATCGACAACAAGCCTGCTGAGCCCGAGATCGTGGTGACCCATCTCATGGAAGGCATCGGCATCGCGCTCGACGTCCCGAACGATCGCATGTTCGTGACCGATTTCGCCGGCTCAGTCTATTTCGCACGGCTCGATGGATCCGGTGAACGAAATTTCCTGTTCGCCCAGGGCAACCTCACCGGCATCGCCTACGCCGAAATCTAACGATCGCATCGGAGAAGTGACATGAACGGTACCAAGCCCATTCGCCGCATCGCTATCATCGGCACCGGTGTGATCGGCGCGAGCTGGAGTTCGCTGTTTCTCGCCAAGGGACTGCACGTGGTCGCGACGGACCCCGCTCCGAACGCGGAAGCCGCGCTGAGGAAGTTCGTCGAGACCGCCTGGCCTGCGCTCAAGCGATTGGGCCTCTCGCCCGGAGCATCGCAGTCGAACCTGACGTTCACGGCTGACCTCGCGCAGGCACTCGCCGGCGCCGACCTCGTCCAGGAGAACGGGCCCGAGCGGATCGAATTCAAGCAGAAGCTCTATGGCCAGCTCGACGAGCTGTTGCCGCCGGACGTGATCATCGCATCGAGCTCGTCGGGGCTCACCATGAGCGAAATCCAGAAGGGCGCCGCGTCCCATCCCGAGCGCTGCGTCATCGCCCATCCGTTCAATCCGCCCCACCTGATCCCGCTGACGGAGATCGTCGGCGGGGCAAAGACATCGGAAGCGACAATCCGGCGCGCCGCGGAATTCTACACGTCGATCGGGCAACGGACGGTGCGCCTCAACAAGGAAATGCCGGGGCATGTCGCCAACCGTCTCCAGGCCGCGCTGAGCCGCGAGGTCTATTACCTCGTCGCCGAGGGTGTGGTGAGCGCCGCCGACGTCGACACCGCCCTGAGCTGGGGCCCGGGCCTGCGCTGGGGAGTCATGGGCAGCATGATGCTCAACCATCTCGGCGGCGGTCCAGGCGGCATCGAGCATTTCTTCCAGCAGTTCACCGGCCCGATGACGGCCTGGTGGAAGACCCTTGGCGCGCCGGTGCTGACGCCGGAGGTGCAAAAGAAGCTCATCGACAGCGTCCATGCCGAGGCCGGATCGCGCACCATCGAGCAATTGGAGGCGGAGCGCGACGAAGTTCTGCTCGGCCTGATCGAGCTGCGCAAGAAAGCGGCCAAGCCGGGCTGACGAAATCGGCGGGGCCGCCAAGATCAATCACACGTCAAACCTGTCCTTCACTTTTCAGGCTTCCGAGCCGCAGCGAGGAGAAATCGCAAATGCCCACCGCAACCCCAGCAAGCAAGACCGCCGCGCCGAAGCCGGCGCCCGCACCCAATGGCGACTTCTATCAGCTGGTCGACCTTCTCACCGCCGACGAGAGAGCGCTCGTCAAGAAGGTGCGGACCTACATGGAGACCAAGGTCCAGCCGGTCATCAACAAATACTGGTCCGATGATGCGTTTCCGTTCGAGCTGCTGCCGTCGTTCAAGGAGCTCGGCCTCGGTGGGCTCGGCTTCGAGGGCTATGGCTGCGCGGGCGGCAGCCAGAAGCTGTTCGGATTCGTCGCCATGGAGCTGGCGCGCACCGATGCATCGTTCTGCACGTTCTTCGGCGTGCATAGCGGTCTCGCGATGGGCTCGATCTATCTCGACGGCTCCGAGGAGCAGAAGCAAAAATGGCTGCCGGCGATGGCGCGCTGGGAGAAGATCGGCTGCTTCGGCCTCACCGAGCCGCTGGTCGGTTCCGGAACGAGCGGCGGTCTGACCACGACGGCCAAGCGCGAAGGCGATAGCTGGATTCTCAATGGACAGAAGCGGTGGATCGGCAACGCGCCATGGTGCGACCTCTCCATCATCTGGGCGCGCGATCTCGCCGACAACCAGGTCAAGGGCTTCATCGTCGAGAACAAGTCGACGCCCGGTTTCAGCGTCGAGAAGATCGAGCACAAGATCGCGCTTAAGGTGGTCCAGAACGGCCAGATCACGCTGAAGGACGTGCGGGTGCCCGAGGCCAACCGTCTCCAGGGCGGCAATTCATTCCGCGATACCGCGCGCGTGCTGCGGATGACGCGGTACATGGTGGGCTGGGCGTCGACCGGCATCCAGATGGGCGCATACGAGGCCACCCTCAAATACGCCCAGGAGCGACTGCAATTCGGCAAGCCGATCGCCTCGTTCCAGCTGATCCAGGATCTGCTCGCCAAGATGCTTGGCAATCTGACCGCGTGCCAGTGCCTGATGCTTCGCCTGGCGCAGCTCGATGACGAAGGCAAGCTTGGCGACCATCACGCGGCATTGGCGAAGGCATTCTGCACCTCGAAATCGCGCGAGACGGTCTCCTGGGGCCGCGAGGTGCTGGGCGGCAACGGCATCGTCGCCGACTACAACGTCGCGCGGTTCTTCGCCGATGCCGAGGCGCTCTACTCCTACGAAGGCACCTATCAGATGCAGAATCTGATCGTCGGCAAGGCCATCACCGGCCACGGCGCTTTTCTCTGACCGCTCAGCGGAGCCGGCGCATCGGCGCCGGCTGCCCTATCCAGGAGACACGACCATGGTTTCGGGAACTGCACCGTTCACCCCTTCGCCTGCAACAGCACCAAGCTCCGCACCCAGAGCCGCGCTGGCCCTTGCGAACGTCCTCTACGAGAAAAAGGGGCCGATCGCCTACGTCACGGTCAATCGGCCAAAAGTGCTCAACGCGCTCAATACGCCGACCTGGACCGATCTGCATGCCGCATTCGAGGACGCAAAGGCGGACGCGTCGGTGCTCGGCGTGATCCTCACCGGCGCGGGCGACAAGGCGTTCATCGCCGGCGCCGACATCAGTGAGCTCGCACATGTCGATGCCTACGACGCCGAGGAGTCCAGCCGGTTCGGGCAGGGTGTGCTGGACCTCGTTGAAAATCTCGGCAAGCCGGTGATCGCGGCGATCAACGGCTTTGCCCTCGGCGGCGGCTGTGAGACGGCGATGGCCTGCACCATCAGGATCGCAGCGGAGCATGCCAAGTTCGGGCAACCGGAGGTCAAGCTGGGCCTGTTGCCCGGCGGTGGCGGAACACAACGCCTGCCGCGCCTGGTGGGAAAGGGTCGTGCGTTGCAGCTGATCCTCACGGGCGAGACGATTTCCGCGCAGGAAGCCTATCGCATCGGCCTCGTCAACGAAGTCGTTCCCGCGCCCGGCCTGATCGATCGCGCCGAGACGATCCTGAAGCAGATCATGGCCAACGCGCCGATCGCGGTGAAGTTCTCGCTGGAAGCCGCGAACAAGGGGATGGATACGAGCCAAGGCGAAGGCCTTGTGCTGGAAGCATCCTTCTTCGGCATTTGCGCCGCCACCGAAGACAAGAAGGAAGGCACCGCCGCCTTCCTCGAGAAACGTGCGCCGCAGTTCCGCGGACGCTGAAGCAAGGCCGCCCTCTACGAGGATCTGGAAAGGACACCCATGGCAAACGACAACATTTTCTCCGGACTGAAGGTGGTGGACCTCGCGAGCTTCATCGCGGGCCCCAGCGCCGCCGTGATCTTGTCCGATTTCGGTGCCGACGTGATCAAGGTCGAGCCGCCGAGCGGCGAGCTGTGGCGGCACGCGAACCATCTCCCGCCGCAGCCGGTCGCCGACGATGCCTATCCCTGGCATCTGGCCAATCGCAACAAGCGCGGCATGGCGCTCGATCTGAAATCTCCGAGCGCGCATCTGGTTCTCGAGAAGCTCGTCAAATGGGCCGACGTTCTCATCGTCAACACGCCGCATCCGGCGCGCAAGAAATTGAAGCTCGAATATGAAGATGTGGTGGGGTGGAATCCGCGGCTGATTTACGCCGACATCACGGGTTTCGGCGACAAGGGACCGGATGCGAATCTTCCCGGCTTTGATATCACGTCGTACTGGGCCCGCAGCGGATTGCTGTCGATGACCCGCGATGCCGGTGCGCCGCCGACCTGGCCGGTGGCCGGCAGCGGCGACAATGCCACCGCCGTCGGGCTGTACTCGGCGATCGTCACCGCCCTGTATCGTCGTGAACGGACTGGGGAGGGGGCGCATGTCACGACCTCGCTGCTCGCCGAGGGCGTGTGGTCCGCCAGCGTCTCGATCCAGGCCGCGCTCTGCGATGCGAAATTCTTCGGGCTGCATGATCGCATGCACCCTGCAAATGCGGCCATGAACGTGTATCGCGCCAAGGACGATACCTGGTTCGTCCTCATCATCACGCCCGACAAGATGGAGGCCGTGGTGAAGGCGATCGGCCGCCCCGATCTCCTGACTGATCCGCGGTTCTCCGACCCGGCCAAGCTGATGGCGAACATGACGGAGCTCACGGCGATTCTCGACCAGACCTTCTGTTCCGAGCCGATGTCACATTGGTACGAGGTGTTCAACGGCGTCCACGTGACGTTCGGAGCGGTACGCGGGCCGCAGGAGGTGGTCAACGATCCCCAGCTCCGGGCCAATGACATCATCGTTCCGCTTGACGGTGCCGGCGGCAAGCTGACGTCCACGATCTCGAGCCCGCTTCAGGTCCATGGGGTCGCCAAGGTGCCCGCAAAGCGCGCCCCGAAGATCGGAGAACACAACGACGAGGTTCTTCGGCAATTGGGATTTAGCGCGGCCGAAATCGACGGTCTGCATGCGAGCGGTGCCGTTCCGAAGGCAAAGGAACACGCCGCCTAGCCTGACGAAAGGGTCGTGGCGGCGCAAGCCGCCGCGACGCTGCGCTTGAAGTGAAATTCAAAGGAACCAGGAGTTCGACAATGGATGAGATCGTCACCGAACAGGCCGCGGGCATCCTGCGCATCCAGTTGAACCGTCCGACAAAGCGGAATGCAATGACGTCGGCCATGTACGTGGCGCTCGCGGACATCTTCAACGGGGCGGCGAAGGACGAGAGCACGCGTGTCGTTCTCTGGCATGGCGCGGGAGATTCGTTCTGTGCCGGCAACGATATCGACGATTTTCTCAAGAATCCTCCCGGACCAGGCGAATCGCCACAGGCCAGGCTGATGGACGCGCTGCTCAACTTCGACAAGCCGCTGGTCGCCGCGGTCCACGGCGCCGCGATCGGCGGCGGCACCACCATGCTGACGCACTGCGACTTCATCTACGCGGGCGAAAGTGCAAAATTCCAGATGCCCTTCATCAATCTGGCCGTCGTTCCCGAGTTCGGATCGAGCTGCTCCGTGCCGGCGCGGATCGGTCACGTCCGTGCGGCCGAACTGATCCTGTTGGGAGCTCCCTTTGATGCCGGGCGCGCCGCGGAGCTGGGCCTGGTGACCGAGGTCGTCCCCGACAACGATCTCCGGGCGAAAGCAACCGACACGGCCCGGAAACTGGCAGCGAAGCCGTCCGCGGCGCTGCGGGCCAGCAAGAGGCTCATGAAGCAGCCATTTCGCGAGCAGATCAAGGCCGCGATGAAGGCCGAGAACGAGGAGTTCAGCGCGCAAGTCCGCTCTGACGACGCAAGAGAAGCGTTCACGGCTTTCGTGGAAAAGCGCAAGCCCGACTTCACGCGAAACATCAAGTCGCAAGCGACGGTATGACCATGGAAAAGTCGATGAATGTGTGCGTGTTGGTTGGAAGCCTCCGGAAGGCGTCGTTCAACGGGGCGCTGGCGAAAGCACTGGTGTCGCTGGCGCCGTCCTCGATGAAGCTCGACATCGTCGAGATCGGAGGATTGCCGTTCTACAACGAGGATCTCGATACCGCTGCCCCGCCCGCGCAATGGACCGCGTTCCGCCAGCGCATCAAGGCCGCTGACGCGGTTCTGTTCGTCACGCCGGAATATAACCGGTCGGTGCCGGCCGTGCTCAAGAACGCACTGGATGTCGGTTCAAGGCCGTATGGACGTAGCGTCTGGGATCGCAAGCCGGGTGCGATCGTCAGCGGCTCGCCCGGCGCGATCGGAGGCTTCGGCGCCAATCATCATCTCCGGCAGTCGCTCGTGTTCCTGAACRTGCCGACCCTGCAGCAGCCTGAGGCCTACCTTGGTCACGTCGACAAGCTTTTCGATGAGCAGGGCAAGCTCGCCGGCGACGGCACCCGAAAATTTCTGGAAGGGTTCATGCAGGCGTTCGCCAATTGGGCCGAGACGATCCGGTCGCAGGGTCAGCCGGTGTGATGCCCTGCAGCAAGAGCGAGCGGCATCGCGAGGTGACGCTCAAAAATGAACCGGCCGCATTTGCTCGAATTCGTCGCGGCACGCCCTGCTGAAGTCATGCAACAGATCGATCGTGCCGTCGATCGCCATTTCGCGCAGTTCGACGAAGCTCTTGTCCGGCTCCAGATAGGTGTCCAGGATTTTTCGGGTGACGTCTTCGGCATGATGGACCACCGGCATTGAAGATATCGCCCGCATCGCGCTCATTTTGGCGTAAAGGCTGACCAGGCTGGGAATGTCGGCCTTATCGTGCTGGAGCGCATCGATGTAGCATTTGGCGGCGTCTTCGATGAAGTCCCTGTACAAGGTCTGCCGGCGAGTCTCCTCGTGAAGGACCCACTGGGCGCGGACCTGGCTTCGCTGGCTGCGCCAATTCGCTATTCCGCTTGTCAGGCCGCCCACGGCTGCTCCAGTGAGCGCGGCGAGTGCGGAGATGATGGAGGCGTCCACAGATGCTATCTCCGATCGGCTTCGAAAACCGGCAGTGACGGTTATCGGGCCCGGCTTCGACTATGACGCGGACGACCGTGGTCCTTCGGAAATCAGCCGTGAGCTCCGTTGCCCCGACAGATACGACCAGAGCCACTGCGTCTGGACCCGAAACCTGTTCTGGAGCTGCGGCAGCGCGAGCACGTGTAATGCGGCCCACACCAGCCAGGTCAGAAAGCCGCTGCTGCGCAAATGGCGGGTCTCGAGGATCGCGAAATTCTTGCCGACCACCGCCATGTTCCCTTTGTTGCGGTACCGGAACGGTCGGCCATCCTTGTGTCCCCTGACACGGTTGGCGATGACATGCCCGACAAATCGTCCCTGCTGAATCGCTGCCTGCGCCACACCGGGGACGGGATGCCCATCCTGGGTCATCGTGGCAGCATCTCCCGCGACAAACACGTTGGGCGCCTCGGCGATGTCCATGTAGGCGCCGACGAATGCGCGCCCGGCGCGGTCCGTCTGCGTCCCGAGCATTTTCACGACCGGCGAGGCGCTGACGCCTGCTGTCCACAGTACGGTGGCGCTGGGAATGCGGACGCCGGCCGCGATCACGCCCTGATCGTCGACCTTCTCGACCTTCACGCCCGTCGACACCTCGACGCCGAGCTTCGCAAGTCGCTTGGCCGCCTTTCGCGACAGCGATTCCGCAAAGGTCGGCAGAATACGGGTGCCGCCGTCCAACAGGATAATGCGGCTCTTGGCCGGGTCGATCTTGCGGAAATTGTTGCGCAGGGTCACCGAGACCAGTTGAGCGATCGAAGCGGCAAGCTCGACGCCGGTCGGGCCGGCACCCACCAGAACGAATGTCGTCTGGCGTGCGCGTTCCTGCTCGTCATCGGTTGCTTCCGCCAATTCAAACGCACTGAGGATCTTGGTCCGGATCGTTTCGGCGTCGTTCAGGCTCTTGAGGCCGGGTGCGAACCGCGCGAACTCGTCATGACCGAAATAGCTCGGATGCATTCCGGTCGCGATCACCAGGAAGTCGTAGTCGAGTTTTCGACTGCCAATCTCCGGGCAAATGGCCTCGACCGTGCGAGCCCCGAGATTGATGCCCTTGACCTCGGCCAGCAACACGCCGAGATTCTTCTGTTTCGCCTCGAGCTGCCGGATCGGCGCCGCGATCTCGGATGGTGCCAGAACAGCGGTGGCGACCTGGTACAGCAGCGGCTGAAAGATGTGGTGATTGCGGCGGTCGATCAGCGTGATGTCGACATCGGCTCGCTTCAGTGCCCGTGCCGCCGCAATACCGGCAAAGCCACCGCCGACGATCAGGACGCGCTTCTTGCCTGGTGTCGCTCGTGTCAATGGCGGTTTTTCCTGCGGGAACGATCTGGTCAAAACTGTCGTCATGGGTGCACCGACTCTTGGGGGCCAGCCGGCCCGACAGCATAGATACAGCGGAGGTGCGGACCGTTCTTGGATGGCGCTGCGGCGCATTGAACGGCCGTGCCTCATCATACGGTCTCCAATGCAGCCTCGCAGGCCAGCGGCTCGCGATATGGCGTATCCCTTTTCAGATTGGTCAATTGCGCTGTGCGGTCCAGTAGCCAGAGCATCGTTCACTTCCCGTGTGACCGCTCCATCTCCCGCTGCCTGTGGTCCCCGTAAGCCTACCCGTGCCAGACGCAAATTTTTCGTGAACCGTCACTGACGCTCGAACCGAACCGAATCTTGCAACGTATCCTCTGAATTTCACCAGATTGGGATGGGTCACGATGCCGTCGGAAATATTGACGGTGAAGTTGTAGCTGGGATCGCACGTGCCCCTTTGCGTCACGAAGACAAGATCCCAGGAGCCGTCATAGGCGGATCGCGCCTGCGCGGCGGACGCCGAGGCCATGAGGCAGACTGTTGCAATCATCCAGAGTGACGACGTCTTCATCGATAGTCCTCCAAGCCGCGTTGCGGGTATTCGAACGATGATCTGCTTTAGAAAAAAGCCGGTGCGGCGCGCTTGTCGAAACGTGCTCAGATTGTCCTGAATCGTGCGATCGCAGCGCGTGTCGTCAAATCGGGATTCGTCAGCAGACAGTTTTGAGCATGATTGGCCCCAATCGAGCAGCCGCGTTCAATCGCCGTTGAGGGCGCGAATGCATATTGCCTGCACGCATCGACAGCCAGCCGAACACGAGAGACGACACCCTTGAGAGAACCTGGAGCAGCGAGATGAACTCTGAATCCATCGCTGTCCAGCCTGGAGAGAAGCCGGCACGCGTCGCATTATCCTTTCATTCGCGTGCATCCGACTTCGCCGCGCTCGCAAAGCCGCGGGTGATGATGCTTGCCGTCTTCACCGCGCTCGTCGGGCTGAGCATCGCCCCGGTTCGGCCAGCCCCGCCGATGCTGCTCGTCGCGATCCTTGCCATTGCCGCGGGAGCCGGAGCCGCCGGCGCACTCAATATGTGGTACGACGCCGATATCGATGCGGTCATGACCCGCACGGTCACGCGGCCAATTCCCCGCGGCAAGGTCTCCCGGTTCGCGGCGTTTGTCTTTGGCCTCCTTCTGGGCGGATCCGCCGTGGTGGTCCTCGGCATGGCGACGAACCTGCTCGCTGCCGCATTGTTGGCCGGAACGATCCTCTTTTATATCGTCGTGTACACGGCGTGGCTGAAGCGGACGACGCCACAGAACATCGTCATCGGCGGCGCCGCCGGTGCGCTTCCGCCCGTGGTCGGATGGGCCGCGGCAACCGGCGACATCGGGGTAGAGCCGCTTGCGCTGTTCCTCATCATCTTCCTGTGGACGCCGCCGCATTTCTGGGCGCTGGCGCTCAACCGCACCGACGACTACGCACGTGCGGGCGTGCCGATGCTGCCGGTTGTCGCGGGACGCGCAGCAACAACGCGTCAGATCCTGATCTACAGCGGCCTTCTGGCTGTCGCCTCGGAGCTGCCCTGGGCGATCGGATTTGCGGGTGCGATCTATGGCGTGACCGTTGCGATCTGCGGGATGCTATTCCTCATACTTGCATTCCAGCTCGACAGAAACATTGGGCCTGATCGCCGCCCCGCTCGCAGGCTATTCGCATTTTCCATATTCTACTTGTTCGTGCTGTTCGCGGCGCTCCTGGTCGACCATGACGGAAATTCATCCTCGCTCATGCGTACCTCGCGAGGCGGCCTCGGCATTTTGGTGCATGCCGAGCTCGCGCCGGAGGCCGTCCACACCGCATGGCGCGCCATCAACCTCAGCGAGGTCTAACATGCGATACGGCTTACTGGCTGTCCTCCTGATCGGGGCCATGACACTCGGTGGCTGCACTGAGGGCGTGCTCGATCCGAAAGGGCCAATTGCGCTGGCCGAGCGGCAAATTCTGTTCAACGCACTTGGCATCATGCTGGCGATCGTGATCCCGGTGATCGTTGCGATACTCGGCTTTGCTTTCTGGTTTCGTGCATCGAACGAGCGTGCGCGCTATCGGCCGGATTTCACATATTCCGGACGCCTGGAGTTGCTGGTCTGGTCCATCCCCGCGATGACGGTGCTCCTGGTCGGCGGCGTCGCATGGCTCGGCGCGCACGACCTCGATCCGGGCAAGCCGATTAGCTCAACGGTCACGCCCGTCAACGTCCAGGTCGTCTCACTCGATTGGAAATGGCTGTTCATCTATCCAGAGCAGGGGATCGCGAGCGTCAACAAGCTGGTCGTACCGGTTGGCACGCCGATCAGCTTCGAGCTGACCTCATCGAGCGTCATGAACAGCTTCTTCGTGCCTCAGCTCGGGAGCCAGATCTACACCATGTCCGGTATGGCGACACGCCTCCACCTGCAGGCGGACCATCTCGGAACCTATCCAGGGATATCTGCCATGTTCAGCGGTGACGGCTTTCCCGACATGCGCTTCACGGTCGATGCAGTGTCAGACGACAGATTTGCGCAATGGGTTCGCCAGGCCCGCGAAACCGGTTCGGCGCTCGATAAGCAGGCTTACGCCGACCTGGTGAAGCCGAGCAAGGCGGTCGCGCCGTTCACCTATCGCGCCGTCGTCCCCGATCTATTCAGCAGCATCGTAAACGCTGACATCGGTACGCGGGACTCCTCTCTATCAATTTGTTCAACGTCGCAGAGGGCAGAGCGATGAATCTCCTTGGCAAGCTCGATTGGAACGCGATTCCGCTCCATGAGCCGATCATCATGGGCGCAACGGGCTTCATGGTCCTGGTCGTGGTGGTTGTTCTCGGCTTCGTCACGGCGAAGGGAGCCTGGCTCTATTTGTGGCGCGAATGGCTCACCTCGGTCGACCACAAGCGGATAGGCGCCATGTATTGCATATTGGCGCTCGTCATGATGCTGCGCGGCTTCAGCGACGCAATCATGATCCGCGCGCAGCAGGCGCTCGCAGCCGGCGGTGCACAAGGCTATCTGCCGCCGGAGCATTTCAATCAGATTTTCTCGGCCCACGGCACGATCATGATCTTGTTCATGGCAATGCCGTTCGTGGTGGGGCTCATGAACTTCGCGGTCCCGTTGCAACTTGGTGTTCGCGACGTCGCATTCCCTACGCTCAACTCCGTCAGCTTCTGGCTCACTGCCTCGGGCGCGTTGTTGGTCAACATTTCGCTGGCGGTCGGCGAGTTCTCAAAAGCCACCTGGTGGGGTTATCCGCCCCTGAGCGAAATGCAATATTCGCCCGGCGTCGGCGTCGACTACTATCTTTGGTCGCTGCAAATCTCCGGTATCGGCACCTTGCTGGCGGGCATCAACTTCGTCACGACAATCCTCAAACTGCGCGCGCCCGGGATGAGCTATATGCGCATGCCGGTCTTCTGCTGGACCGCGCTTGCCGCTAACCTGCTCATTGTCGCGGCATTTCCGGTCCTGACCGCGACGCTCGCGATGCTGGCGCTCGATCGCTATCTCGGCTTTCACTTCTTCACGCTCGAAGGCCAGGGCAATCAGATGCTGTACTCCAACCTTTTCTGGGTCTGGGGGCACCCCGAAGTCTACATCCTGATCCTGCCGGCGTTCGGCGTATTCTCGGAAGTGATGGCGACCTTCTCCGGCAAGCCGTTGTTCGGCTATCGCTCGATGGTAGCCGCGACGATGACCATCTGTATCCTCTCCTTCCTGGTCTGGCTGCACCACTTTTTCACAATGGGTGCCAGCGCAAACGTCAACGGCTTCTTCGGCGTCATGAGCATGATCATCGCTTTGCCGACGGGCGCGAAAGTCTTCAACTGGCTGTTCACGATGTACGGCGGCCGGGTTCGCTTCTCGGTGCCGGTGCTGTGGTCGATTGGCTTCATGGTGACTTTCGTCATCGGCGGCATGACCGGCGTGCTCTTGGCGGTGCCTCCGGCCGACTTCCAGCTGCACAACAGCGTGTTCCTGGTCGCCCACTTCCACAACGTCGCCATCGGCGGCGTCGTGTTTGGCGTGATGGCGGGGTACAATTA